>NZ_WIVQ01000041.1:0-36274 GCF_009600545.1 Pseudomonas sp. FSL R10-1339
GCTTGCTCGCGATGGCATCCCCGGGGTGCGCCAGCCAGACCGCGTTGTGTGCATCGCAGGCAAGCCAGCTCCCACAGTTTTTGCGGTGCTCACAAAATCCGGGGTCAGCCGCGTACCTCTGTGGGAGCGGGCTTGCTCGCGATGGCATCCCCGGGGTGCGCAAGCCAGACCGCGTTGTGTGCATCGCAGGCAAGCCAGCTCCCACAGGTTTTGCGGTGCTCACAAAATCCGGGGTCAACCGCGTACCTCTGCGGGAGCGGGCTTGCTCGCGATGGCATCCCCGGGGTGCGCCAGCCAGACCGCGTTGTGTGCATCGCAGGCAAGCCAGCTCCCACAGGTTTGCGGTGATCACAAAAAAGTCCTACGACATATCCCGTCAAACGATGCCCGTTGTGGCTGTCCCGCTACTGACTAACCTTTGAAATTCATCAACTCATAGAGTCAGGCCATGCCTTCTTTTTCTGCCTCCCACCGCCTGCGCCGTGGTCGTTACAGCGAGCAAAATCGCATTTATCTTCTGACCGCCAATACGCTTGGACGCTAACCGATTTTCCTGAACTGGCGTGTAGGCCGACGGGTGGTCGAACAGTTCAAGCGGGCACAAGAGCAGGGGCTGGCCACTTCGCTGGCATGGGTGGTGATGCCGGATCACTTTCATTGGCTGATCAGCCTTGATAAAGGCTCGCTGGATGAGTTGATGTGTCGCACAAAATCGTTGAGCACCCGCGCAATCAACCAGTCCACTGGGCAAACAGGCCGCCGTTGGCAACAGGGCTACCACGACCATGCCTTGCGGCGTGATGAAGATATCAAGCAGATGGCCCGTTATGTGATTGCCAACCCGCTGCGCGCCGGGCTGGTCCAGCGGGTGGGGGACTACCCCTTGTGGGACACAATCTGGGTTTGATCCCACAGGGGGGATAGGTGTTTACCGTTACAACCACGACTCGGTAATGCGCCGGTCCAGTTCTTCCCAGTCAGCCATGCCCAGCACCCGGGTGGTGTTGAGGCCGCGCAGGTAGCCGCGCAGCTGTTGGGCACTGGCCTGGATGTCGGCAGTCGGAGTGTTTGCGCTGTGCAGCGTCTCTTCGTAGAGGCTCAGGTATTCGTTTACGCGGTCGCGGTACTCGGGCAGTACCGCTTCACGGATCAGGTCGAAGGTGCGCAGTTTTTGATTGGTATTCACGGGTCACCCTTTGTGAGTTTACGGGCTGTTGTTTGTTACCCAATGTAGCTCACATGTGACCCGTGTTAATACCCGCAGTGCCCCTCAGTGTGGTGTGGCTGCCGGGGCCGGGAGTTTGCCCGGATTGCCGCTCGCCCTCGCTGAGCGAATCAGCATCAATGCGCCCAGCAGCGCCGTGCCGGCCAGAAAGTACATGCCCGCGTGCGGGTTGTTGAAGTAGCCCTCGGCCCAGGTTTTGACCGTGGGTGCAAGAAAACCGCCCAGGTTGCCCAGGGCACCGATCACGGCAATCCCGCTGGCCGCCGCTGCACCACCCAGAAAGCGGGTAGGCAGTGTCCAGAACAACGGTTGCACGGTGATAAAACCGGCGGCAGCCACGCAGAACGCCATAATCACCAGCACCAGGTTGCCACTCAAGGTCGAGCCGATCATGCCCACTGCGGCCATTGCCAGCATCAATGCGGCATAGCGGGTTTGTTGGCCCTTGCGGTCAGCATGGCGTGTCACCAGGTACAGCATGCATACGGTGGCAATCCACGGAATGGAGGTCAGGGCGCCGACCTTAAGGCCAATGCCGGTACCCAGCAACTCGGCGATCCGCGTTGGCAGGTAGAACAGCACGCCATACACGCTGACCTGAATGGTGAAGTAGATCAGGGTGAAGTACAGCACCACCGGGTTGAACATTGCTGCACGCCACGACGACGGGCCTTTGTTGGCTTTTTGCAGTTGCTCTTTTTCCAGCTCGTGTTCGATCGCGGCCTTTTCTTCGGTGTTCAGCCACTTGGCATCCCGGGGTTTGTCGGTCAGGTAGAATAACGCGAATACGCCGATGATCGAGGCCGCCAGGCCTTCGGTGACAAACATCCATTGCCAGCCGGTAAGGCCGAACTGCGCGCTTTCCAGCAACCAGCCCGATACCGGGCCGCCCACCATCAACGACACCGGCACGCCAAAATAGTAAATGCCATAGGCCGAGCCACGCTGGTTCTGCGGGAACCAGTAGGTCAGGTACAACACCACCCCCGGCGATAGCCCGGCTTCGGCTACGCCCAGCAGAAACCGCAGGATATAGAAGCTGGTTTCGTCGTGGGCAAACATCATCGCCGCTGAGACCAGGCCCCAGGTCACCATGATCCGGCTCAGCCAGATGCGTGCGCCGATCTTGTGCAGCATCAGGTTGCTCGGTACTTCGAACACGGCATAGCCGATAAAGAAAATCCCCGCACCCAGGGCAAATGCCGCGTTGCTCAGGCCGGTGTCCGCCTGCAGGGCGTGTTTGGCAAAGCCGATATTGGAACGATCGATGATCGCCATGGCGAACATCAGGGCGACAAAGGGCAGGATGCGCCAGCGGATCTTGCTCAGCGCCTGTTGCAGTGCGGGGTTGGTCATGGGGTGCTCCGTTATTGTTTTTGTGGAGTACAGCAATCAGATTTTTTTCAGGGCAGCACGGGCATAGGCAGCGACGATTACAAAACAGCCCATTGGCAACAGATAGGCCACGGCCGTGGAGGAGTGGTCGGCCACCAGACCCATCACATAGGGCAGCAGCGCGCCGCCAACTATGGCCATGATCATGAACGAGCTGCCGCGCTTGGTATGTGGGCCGAGGTTTTTCACGCCCATGGCAAACAGGGTGGGGAACATGATCGACATAAAGAAGAACGTCGCCACCAGCGCGACCACCGATACACCTTCAAACCCCAGCACCACCACCGCACACAGCGCCACGTTGATCAGCGCATAGATCAGCAGCAGGCGCTGGGCATTGACCCTGCCCATCAGCCAGGTGCTGAAAAAGCGTCCGAACATAAAGCTGAGCATGGCCACCGAAAGCAGATACGCGGCTTGCTGGCTGCTCATCTGCGCCCAGTGCTCGGTGACGTAGTTGATAAAAAACGCCCCCACGCCAACTTGTGCTCCCACATAAAAGAACTGGGTGATAACCCCCGTGACGAATTCGCGGTGTTGCCACAGGCCTTTGTGGTCGTGCTGCGCAACTTGCACTTCCTGCTCGCGCAGGTCGGGTAGCGCAGTGCGGGCGATAAGGATGGCCACCAGCAACACCAGTGCGGCAATCACCAGATAGGTCATTTGCAGCGATTGTGTGGTGTCGGTGCTGTTGGCACCGCTGAAGAACAGTGCGCCGCCAATCAAGGGGCCGAAAAACTGCCCCAGGCCGTTGAACGACTGCGCCAGGTTCAGGCGGCGCTCGGCTCCGGCGGGTTCACCCAGCACCGTGGCGTAGGGGTTGGCGGCGGTTTCCAGGCAGCCCAGGCCGCAGGCAATCACAAACAGGGCTAACAGGAAAAACTGAAAACTCTGCGCCGCAGCGGCGGGCATAAACAGCAGGGCGCCGGTGGCGTAGAGGCACAGGCCCAGCAGGATGCCGGCCTTGTAGCCGTACCTGTCCATCAGCAAACCGGCGGGCAGGGCGATCAGAAAATACGCGCCAAAGTAGGCGCTTTGCAGCAGGCCCGACTGCGCCTTGCTGACGTGCAGGGTTTCCTGGAAGTGCTTGTTGAGCACATCGAGCAAGCCATAGGACAGGCCCCAGAGAAAGAACAGGCAGGTGACCAGGATCAGTGCCCGGCGATAGGACGTGACCGCCCGGGTAAAGGACGGCGCTGCGACGTTCGGGTGCTTGAGTGACATGACGCATCTCCTTTTTATTGTTGTGAGTTCGGCGTTGTGGTTTGCGTGGATCTACACCCTGTGGGAGCGAGCCTGCTCGCGATGCAGGCGGCTCGGTTTGCCTGACCACCGCGGTGATGCCATCGCGAGCAGGCTCGCCCCCACAGGGTCAGGGAGAATCTTTCAGGCTAAAAATCTGTGCCATTGGCGCCCATTTTTCACCGGGCTTTGTCCAGGGTGTAGGCTGCTGAAAACGCCACATCAGCGCTTCCCATTCCTGCACCTTGGGGTCGCTGGCGCCAGCCAGGGCAAAAGCTTCGGCACTGAACTCGGGGGCTGTGTCCATGACCATGAACAGCCGCGTGCCCAGGCGCCATATCTGCATGTCGAGCACGCCATACCCGCGCAAATGGGCGCTGATCTGCGGCCAGATGTTCTGGTGCAAGCGCTCATACTCGGCAATCAGCGCCGGGTCGTCCTTAAGGTCCAGCGCCAGGCATTGGCGGTTCATGTCAGCGCCCGGTCCAGGTGGGTGTAGCCACCGTCCACCACCAGCCATTGCCCGGTGGTGTGGGAGGCGCGCGGGGAGAGCAAAAACAGCACGCTGTCGGCGATTTCTGCGGCCGTGGTCATGCGCCGGCCCAGGGGAATTTTTTCAACAATGCTCGCCAGCTTGGCTTGCGGGTCGGCGAAGGTGTCGATCCAGCGCTCGTACAAGGGGGTCATGACTTCGGCCGGGATCACCGCATTGACCCGGATCCCGTCAGCCAGCAATGAAGTGGCCCATTCGCGGGTCAACGACAGTTGCGCGCCCTTGGCGGCGGTGTAGCCGCTGGTCCCGCCTTGCCCGGTGAGGGCCGTCTTGGAGCTGATATTGACGATGGCACCGCGGCTGGCCTTGAGCGCATCGACGCACAGATGGGTCATGAGATAATAATGGATGAGGTTTTTTTCCAGTGACTCGACAAAGGCCGAGCGCCCGGCTTCAAGGCCAACGCCATCGTTGACCCCGGCGTTATTGACCAGCCCGTCGATGCGGCCGAAGCGTTGCAGCACGCTGGCGACTGCCGCGCGGCAGGCGTCTTCGTCGCGCAGTTCGACCTGCACAAACAGGCTCTGCGCCCCGCGCTGATCCAATTGCCGGGCCAGCTCATCGGACAGCGGGCTGTGGCCGAAAATCACCGGGATCGCACCTTCGTCAGCCAGCCTCAGGGTGATGGCTGCGCCGATCCCCGAGCCGCCGCCGGTCACGATAAACACCTTGTCTTGCAGATGCAGATTCATTGCGTCACTCCCTCTATGTTGTAGACGCGGCACGCCGTACCACCCCAGATGGCCGCGTGCTCTGACACGCTGGCGACCAGGGTGTGAGTGGCCTCGTAGTCGCTGGCCAACAGGCACACCGGCCAGTCGGAACCGAACATCAGGCGCTCGGGGCCAAACAGTTCCAGTGCCATGTGCAAATAGGGCGTCAGTTGTGCGCTGGACCAGTCCTGCCAATGGGCTTCGGTGATCAGCCCTGACAACTTGCAGCTGACGTGGGGCAGGGCCGCCAACGGTGCCAGTTGGCTGGCCCAGGTTTTCAAGTCCCCGGCCTGGATATCGGGTTTGCCCAGGTGGTCGAGTACCAGATGGTGCTGGTCATGCTGCTGGCACAGTTCGGTAAACGTGCGCAGATCCCGGGCCTTGACCAGCACTTCGTAGACCAGTCCCTGGCGTTGCAAGGTATGCAAGCCACGGCTGAACCCCGGATTTTGGATAAACTGGGCGAGCGAGGGTTCGTCCTGCAACTGATGACGAAAGCCACGCAAAACCGGCGCTTGCGCCCAGCGTTCAAGCGATTGCTCAAGGTCGCGGGCACACAGGTCGACCCAGCCCACCACGGCGCGAATCCACGGGTAGCGCTGCGCCAGTTGCAACAGTTGATCGGTTTCACTGGCACAGGCGCGGGCCTGCACGGCGATGCAACCGTCGAATCCGCCAGCATCGAGCAAGGGCCGCAGATCATCGGGGGTAAAGTCCTGGCGCAAACCGCTCATGTCGCGACCTATCCACGGATAGGCCGCGGCGTCATAGCGCCAGAAGTGCTGGTGTGCATCCAGTCGTAGTGAGTGTGGGGACGACATTATTGTTGTACTCCGTCCGTTTGCTTAGCCCCGGTAGCGGTACTGCTCGCGGGAGGCGGCCTTCATCTGGATCGAGAAGCCCGGAGCCTGTGGTGGCATATAGGCCGCGTTGCGGATCACGCAGGGGTCTTCGAAGTGCTCGTGCAGATGGTCGACAAATTCCACCACCCGGCCTTCGTGAGTCCCGGCGATGCACAGGTAGTCGATCATCGACAGGTGCTGCACGTACTCGCACAGACCAACGCCGCCTGCGTGCGGACATACCGGCAGGTTGTACTTGGCGGCCATCAGCATCACGGCCAGCACTTCATTGACCCCGCCCAGGCGGCAGGCGTCGATCTGCACCACGTCAATGGCTTCACGCATGATCAGTTGCTTGAACACGATACGGTTCTGGCACATTTCGCCGGTCGCTACCTTGACCGGGCTGACACCCAGGCGGATTTTTCGATGACCTTCGACGTCGTCCGGGCTGGTTGGCTCTTCGATAAACCACGGGTTGGCGAATGACAGTTCGCGCCCCCAGTCGATGGCCGCGTCCACTTCCCATACCTGATTGGCGTCGATCATCAGCTTGCGATCCGGGCCCAGTACTTCCCGGGCGATGCGCACGCGGCGGATATCGTCCTGCAGGTCGTGGCCGACTTTCAATTTGACGTGAGAGAAGCCCGCATCCACCGCTTCCTGACACAGTCTGCGCAGCTTGTCGTCGGCATAGCCCAGCCAGCCGGCGGAGGTGGTGTAGCAGGGGTAGCCCTCAGCCTCGAGCAAGGCCAGTCGCTCGGCCTTGCCATTGGCGCGCTCGCGCAGCAGGGTCAGAGCTTCTGCCGGGGTGATGCAGTCGGTGATATAACGAAAGTCGATACAGCGCACCAGTTCTTCGGGGCTCATGTCTGCCACCAGACGCCACACCGGCTTGCCTTCGGCCTTGGCCCACAGGTCCCAGGCGGCGTTGACCACCGCACCGGTGGCCAGGTGGATGGCGCCCTTGTCCGGGCCGATCCAGCGCAACTGGCTGTCGCTGGTCACGTGGTGCCAGAAACGGCCCATGTCTTCGGCGATCCACTCCAGCTTCAAACCCACCAGCAGGCTGGCCAGGGCCTTGATCGAGGCACAGCAGATTTCGTTGCCGCGGCCGATGGTGAAGGTCAGGCCATGGCCTTCAAGGCCGGGGGTGTCGGTTTCGAGGATGACATAGGCCGCCGAGTAGTCAGGGTCCGGGTTCATCGCGTCAGAACCGTCGAGGGATTGCGAGGTGGGGAAGCGGATGTCTTCAACCCGTACGGCAGTAATTGTGGTCATGGTATGGCTCCCTGTCAGTCGGCGTTCACGGTGCGTTGCTGTTGTTCGCCCAGCCCGCTGATGCCCAGGCGCATGGTCTGGCCGGCACGCAGGTAGACAGGCTCGGGTTTGATACCCAGGCCGACGCCTGGCGGGGTGCCGGTGGAAATCACATCCCCCGGTTGCAGGCTCATGAACTGGCTGAGGTAGCTGATGATTTTCGGGATCTGGAAGATCATCGTGCGGGTGTTGCCGTTCTGGTAGCGGTGGCCATCCACTTCCAGCCACAGGTCGAGCTGGTGCGGATCGGCGATTTCGTCGCGGGTCACCAGCCACGGGCCCAGCGGGCCGAAAGTGTCGCAGCCTTTGCCTTTGTCCCAGGTACCGCCCAGCTCCAGCTGGAACTCGCGCTCGGAGATGTCGTTGATCACGCAGTAACCGGCCACGTGTTCCATGGCCTGGTTTTCGCTGATATAGCGACCGCCTTTACCGATCACCACACCCAGCTCGACTTCCCAGTCGGTTTTGCGCGAATTGCGCGGGATTTCGACGTTGTCGTTGGGGCCGACGATGGCGCTGGTCCATTTGCTGAACACCACCGGTTCGGCGGGGATTGCGGCACCGGTTTCGGCAGCATGGTCGGCGTAGTTCAGGCCGATGCAGATAAATTTTCCGACCTGGCCGACGCAGGCGCCGATACGGGGGGAGCCCTCAACCAGTGGCAGGGTGGACGGGTCGATATCTTGCAGGCGGGCAATGCTTTCGGGGCTCAGGGTCTGGCCTGCGATATCCGCGACCACTGCCGACAAATCGCGCAGTTGGCCGTCGTTGTCGAGCAGGGCGGGACGCTCCTGGCCTTTTTCACCGTAACGCAGCAGTTTCATAAACAATCCTTTTTGGGGGAGGGGCAGGGCCCAGTGGGAGCAGGCTTGTTGCGGGAGCGGGCTTGCTGGCGATGGCATCAGCGCGATTTGCCTGATACAGCGCAGCGATCCAATCGCGAGCAAGCCCGCTCCCACAAGGTCAAAAGCTTGCGGCTAGTTACTCCAGCCGCCATCAATGATTTGTGCCGTGCCGGTGGTAAAGCCGCTGGCACTTGAGCCCAGGTACAGCGCCAACTGGGCGATTTCCTCGGCGGTGCCAATGCGGCCCATGGGCTGGCGCGCGGCAAAGGCGGCATACACCTCGTCCACGCTGCGGCCTTCGCGCTCGGCCTGTTCGCGAATACGCTGGCGCAGGGAAGGGGAGTCGACGGTGCCGGGGCAGATGGCGTTGCAGCGGATGTTCTGGTTCACAAAGTCAGCCGCTACAGAACGGGTCAGGCCAATCACCGCGCCTTTGCTGGCGCAGTAGGCAAAACGGTTGGGCACGCCTTTGACGCTGGAGGCGACCGAGGCCATGTTGATGATCGAGCCTCCGCCGCTGCCCAGCATGCCCGGCAAAAAAGCGCGGATCATGCGGTACATGGCTGTCACGTTGAGGTCCAGGGCGAAGTTCCAGTCCTTTTCTTCGCATTCCAGGATAGTGCCGCTGTGCACCACGCCCGCGCAGTTGAACAGCACATCCAGTGGGCCCAGCTGTTTGGCCAGGCGCTCGATGGCAGCAGCATCGGTGACGTCCAGAACATGTTTGTGCGCGCCCTCAAGGGCGTCGAGGGCGCCGGCATTGATATCGGCGGCGAAGACTTCGGCACCGGCGGCGAGGTATGCCTGGACGGTGGCCTGGCCAATCCCCTGCGCAGCGGCAGTGATCAGCACACGTTTGCCGGAAAGATCCATGGGTGCTCCGTTACGATGTCATTGTTTTTATAGTTGGCCCAATGGTCAGGCCATTGGGGGCGTAGCAAATGGCAAAACGACACAAGTACAAGGATAAGGTTTGCTATGATCGCTTTACGATATCCATCCAATGGTCAGGCCATTGGGCCTTTTGTAGCATGCACCTCAAGCTTCAACAAGCGTCTTTTTCAGCTCCAAGTGCTTGTCGAATGCTGTCCAAACCAGAGCTTATTTCCTGATGCCATTTCAAGTTATTGATAACCAACGGCTTTATCGGCAAATCGCTGATCAGCTACGCGCCTTGATCGACAGCGGTGAATTTCCGCCGGGCAGCCGTTTGCCAGCCGAGCGTGAACTGGCCAAGTTGCTGGGTGTAAGTCGTGCCTCGGTACGTGAGGCGATGATTGCGCTTGAAGTGATAGGGCTGGTGGATGTACGCGTCGGTAACGGGGTACTGGTCTGTGAGCCGCCGGTGCAGGCGGTGTCAGATGAACCGGTTATGGCCCAGGCTACGCGCAACCAGTGGAAAGAACTGGACCCCGAGCTGAACCTTGAAATCGACTTCAATGCCGAAATTCCACCGTTCGCGCTGTTGCAGGCCCGTCGCCTGATTGAGCCCGAAGCGGCGGCGCTGGCGGCGATCAATGCCAGTGACGAGGAGTTGGCGGGTATCCGCGAAGCTTTTGAACGCAACGTTCAGGACAACCGCGAAGGGTCCCACACCCACCCCGGCGATCGTCTGTTCCATATCCGCATTGCCCAGGCCTCGGACAACCCGGCCTATGCCCTGATGATCCAGCATCTATTGGGCCATCGTTACGGCAGCATGTTCCAGCGCCTGCAAAACCACTACACCCCACAGGATATGACCCATCGCTCGGAAGATGAGCACCGCCGTATCCTGCTGGCGCTCGAGCAGCACGATGCGCCCGCCGCACGGCAGGCAATGGCCGAGCACCTGGATGAAGTGATCCGTATATTCAGTCGCAGCGCGCGCTGACATTCAATCGCCGGTCGGGAGGGTTGGCATTAGTCCTACATTTATTGGGACTTTTCCTAGGTAAAAATCTTTCAGCATTCGAGATAATTAACCTACACCGTTTCTCGATGGTTCATCTTAATGCCTGGAAATCCCCTGCGTGTCCTGATCCTGGAAGATGACAGTTTCCAGCGTGCCGTTGCGGTAAGCATGTTTCGCTCCCTGGGTTGCCATGACGTGTTTGAGGCCAGTGACGGCAGCCAGGCGTTGACGGTTCTTCAGCAAGTGGGGCCGGTTGATATCGCCGTGTGCGATTTGCAGATGGATGGCATGGACGGCCTGGCGTTTTTGCGTCGCGTGGGCAGGACGGGGCAAGTCCGGTCGATTATTGTCAGCAGTGCGCTGTCGGCCGATTTGCGTTGTGCCGCGCATCAGCTCATTGCCCTGTTGGGGCTCGAGTTGCTTGGCGATGCCGGCAAACCGTTGTATGCCGCTGTGCTGCAACCTCTGTTACTCAAGTATCAAAGCACTATCTGCACGCTCGAACCTGTACCGGGCAGCACGCTGTCACTGGCTTGCGAGGACGAAGTACGTCAGGCTCTGGCCCTGCAGCAATTGCAGGCCTGGTATCAACCCAAGTTCAATCTGCAAACCGGCGATGTGACCGGTGTCGAAGTGCTTTGCCGTTGGCTGCACCCCGATAAGGGCGTGCTACCGCCGGCGGTATTTATCCCGGTGCTGGAGCGCTGCGGCTTGATGGACGAGTTGCTGTTTGCCCAACTCGATCAGGCGTTGAGCCTGCAAGAGCAAGCACGGAGCCGGGGTTATCCCTTGAACATGGCGTTCAACCTGCAAGCGTCGCAACTGGCTAACAGTCAGCTGACTTATACCCTCAAGGGGGTTCTGACCCGTCATGTCACGCCGGGCTCCAGGTTGACCTTCGAATTGACTGAAACCGGTTTGCTGCAAGCTCCGGTCGCCAGCCTGGAGAATCTGGTGCGCCTGCGCATGATGGGCTGCCGGTTATCAATTGACGATTTTGGTGCCGGTTTTTCGTCATTGCAGCGGCTGTGCCAGTTGCCATTCAACGAAATCAAGCTGGACGGTGAATTTGTGGGCAACCTGGAGCATGAACCGCGTTGCGCCGCCGTGATCGCCAGCACCCTGGCCCTGGGTAAAGCCTTGGGTATGTCGGTGGTTATTGAAGGGATTGAAACCGAGGCACAGTCCCTGCGTTTGCTGGCCATGGGCTGTGTTGAAGGGCAGGGTTACTGGTTTGCGCGGCCCATGAGCGGGCAGGATTTGCTGTGCTGGTTGCAGCAACGTGAAGCAAGCCCTGCCTTAACCACCGCTAGTTGAAGGTATAGGGCGTTAGCGCGGTGGGGTCGATGTTCTGCTCGACTTTGACCATCGCATCCTTGAGCGGGCAGAGCAGGCCTGCGCTGGTTTTGCGGCAGTCCCCGGCGCTTTGGAAATCGCTCCTGAGGGGTTTTTGCGTGGCGGTCAGTTGGGTCAGGTTACGAATCTGGTCCATTGACTGGGCCTCAAAGGCGATGCGCAAAAAGTACTCGCCGGTTTTGACTTCCTTGTAACGTTCGAACTGCAACGTACCCACGGGCGGGATGTTGTTGGCGATGTAATCTCCCTGCTTCCAGCCGAAGCCGAGCATGGTGCGCAGGTAAGAGATATTGGTGTCGTGAGCCACCAGCAGCATCAGCGGTACATCGGGCGGGCTATCCGGCGCGTCTTTCTGCTCCAGCGGGGTGCCCTGCTTGAGTTCCAGGGCAATCTGGTTCATCAGCTCGGAAGCGCCGCGGCTGGCGATATAGGGGATGTCGTTGAGGTAGTCGTACTTGGCCTTGGTCAGCACCATCAGGCTGGATACCTCGGCGGCGGTGCGGCCGTTGCCGAAGGCGACCTTGTCCAGTGGCAGGCCCTGGCTATATTCCAGACGGAACACTTCGCCCATATTGGCACCTGCGCTCAGGCCCTTTATCGCGAAACGGCCCTTGGCGTTTTGTTCCAGTGTCCAGTCCTGTTTGCCATACGGGCAATCGGTGGCAGGCAGGCAGACGACCTCCCTGAGTTTTTCTTCAAAGGGTTTGTAGCGTGCCTGTGCGGCTTCGACGCTGCCGCCCAGAGCCTTGAGAATTTCGGCTTTGGCCTTGGCCGGATCGAGCGCGGCAAAGGGCATTTCATTGGCCTGGAACAGGGCATCCTGCTTGCCGTGGACATAGCCTGGTTGCAGGCCGCAGCCGGGGAACATGCCATCGAGCAAGGCCTGGGCCGTGGCCTTGGTGCGTTGCAGGGGGCTGGCGTGTACCAGCAACTGGCTGGCATCCGGGCAGCCCCGGGGGATCAGCCCGGCGGCCCGCAGCACTTCACCACGGTAGCGGCCCATTTCCACCGCGCCGGTATAGCCGTGGCCGGTCAGGTTACCGAAGGGCACCAGCCAGGTTGGCCATTTGCGCTGGGTGACCGAGGTCAGCAGTTTTTCATTGGATTCGGTAGGCGGGCGCACTCCGTGGCGGCTGACCTGCACGACTTTATCCAGCACATAGCCATCGCTGCTGGGTATCTGGGCCAAGGCTGCGGGGCTGAACAGGCTGGCCAGCAACAGGCCGGTATAAAGCGGGGGCAGCGTCTTCATCGATCTTCCTTTGGGTCTTCCTGACACAGTGGGCGAAGAGTCTAGTCGGCAAATAAGACAAATGCCGAGCTCCGTAGCAGCTGCCGAAGGAAGGTTCACTGTTTTCGCGAGATTTGTGCGGTGCTCGCTTGAAATTCCGAACAGGCAGTGCGTATTTTGTAGCCATTGCCCAGCGCGGCCTGCTTAACAACAAGGATAGTGGCATGAATAGCGATGGCCAGGGTTTGCTCGCACAGCGATTGGCGGGTATTGATGAGATTGAATGCGTCACCCCCGACCTCAATGGCGTGCCCCGTGGCAAGGTGATGACTGCTGCGGGGTTTATAGAAGGGCGGCGCTTGCAGATGGCCCGTGGCGTGCTGTTGCAATGCATCATGGGTGGCTACCCTGAGTCGCGCTTTTATGGCGGCGAGGACGGTGATCTTGCCCTGGTGCCAGACCTCACCCAGCTTCATCGCCTGCCCTGGAGCCAGCCATCCCGTGCCCTGGCCATTTGCGATGCCGATGAGCTCAGCGGTGAAAGCTCGCGGCTGTCGACCCGTGGCCAGTTGAAGGCGGTGATCGCCCGCTACGCGGCGCGGGGGCTGGCGCCGGTGGTAGCGACCGAGCTGGAGTTTTTTGTGTTTGCGCACAACCCCGATCCGGCCCAGCCGTTCCGCCCGCCCGTGGGCCTGGACGGGCGCCGTGAAGACGGATTTTCGGCGTTCAGCATCAGCTCCAACAACGGCTTGCGGCCTTTTTTCAATGAGGTGTACCTGTGCATGGCGGCACTGGGCTTGCCCCGTGACACCTTTATGCACGAGATGGGCGTCAGCCAGTTCGAGATCAACCTGCTGCACGGTGATCCGATGCTGTTGGCCGACCAGACTTTTCTGTTCAAGCACCTGCTCAAGGAAGTTGCCCTCAAGCATGGCCTTAACGTGGTGTGCATGGCCAAGCCGCTGGCGCACACGGCCGGCAGTTCGATGCATATTCACCAGAGCGTGGTCGAGGCGGCCAGCGGGCGAAACGTGTTCAGCGACGAAGCGGGGCAGCCGACAGCCACCTTCCGCCATTTTATCGGCGGGCAGCAGGCGGGCATGGCGGACTTTACCGCGTTGTTTGCGCCGAACGTAAATTCCTATCAGCGCTTGTTCCACCCCTATGCGTCGCCGAACAACGCGTGCTGGTCCCATGACAACCGGAGTGCGGGTTTACGCATTCCGGCCAGCTCACCTGCGGCGCGGCGGGTTGAAAACCGTTTGCCGGGGGCGGACGCCAACCCGTACCTGGCAATTGCCGCCAGCCTCGCGGCAGGGTTATATGGCATCGAGCGTGGGCTTGAACCGAGTGCTGCGATCCAGGGTGAGTTCCAGGTGCCCGAGGCGCTGACATTGCCCTGCACCTTGCACGCGGCACTGGCACGCCTTGCCCGTAGTGAAATGGCGATTGAACTGTTCGGCACTGAGTTCATCGAAGGTTACGTTGCGTCCAAGACGCTGGAACTGACCAGCTTCCATGACGAAATCACGCCCTGGGAACGTCGCGTTCTTGCGGCTCAGGCTTGACCGTTTAAATCTGTGGCGCCGGGCCTGTTCCCGGTGGCAGACACAAGGAGCCGTAGGGAAAGCCAATGCACCAGATCTGGAAGTCCTTTAGAGCGTTGTATTTTGCCTCGCTGATGATGTTGATCGGCTCCGGCCTGTTGAGTACTTATCTGGCGCTGCGCCTGGCAGCGGACAATGTCGACGGCCTGTGGATCGGCGCGCTGATGGCGGCCAACTATTTTGGCCTGGTGCTGGGTGGCAAGATCGGCCACCGGCTGATTGCCAGGGTCGGGCATATTCGTGCCTACGCCACGTGCGCCGGTATTGTCGGTGCGGCGGTGCTGTGCCACGGGCTCACGGACTGGCTGCCGATCTGGCTGTTGCTGCGGGTGATTGTCGGTCTGGGCATGATGTGCCAGTACATGGTCATCGAAAGCTGGCTTAACGAGCAGGCCGAGGCCAGGCAGCGCGGCGTGGTGTTCAGCCTCTACATGATCGCCTCCTATCTGGGCCTGGTGCTTGGGCAATTGATCCTGGCGGTTCACCCGCAGCTCGGTCTCGAGTTGTTGATGGTGGTGGCCTTGTGTTTTGCCTTGTGCCTGGTGCCTGTAGCCATGACCCGGCGTATTCACCCGGCGCCTTTGCACCCGGCGCCGATGGACCCGAAATTTTTTATCAAGCGTGTGCCGCAGTCGTTGATTGCGGTGATGGGCGCGGGTTTGCTGGTGGGCTCGTTTTACGGTCTGGCACCGCTCTACGCATCGCAGCAAGGGCTGTCTACCGAACTGGTTGGCTTGTATATGGGTAGCTGCATTTTTGCCGGCTTGCTGGTGCAGTGGCCGTTGGGCTGGTTGTCCGACCGTTATGACCGGCCGTTGCTGATCCGTATTTTCGCCGGCTTGCTGGCGGTGGCTGCGTTGCCATTGGCGATCTTGCCGGCGGTGCCCATGCAGGTACTGTTTATTGCCGGTTGCCTGGCGGCTTTGCTGCAATTTTGCATCTATCCGCTGGCCGTGGCCTTTGCCAACGACCATATCGAGCCGGAGCGTCGTGTGTCGCTGACGGCCATGCTGCTGGTGACTTATGGCGTGGGCGCAAGCGTGGGGCCGTTGGTGGCGGGGGTGCTGATGAAACTGTTTGGCAGCCAGATGCTCTATGGGTTTTTCAGCGTGGCGGGGTTGATCCTGGTATGGCGGATTCGCCCGAATGCGGTGACCAACCTGCACCAGGTCGATGATGCGCCGCTGCATCACGTGGCCATGCCCGACAGCATGTCCAGCTCGCCGCTGGTCGCCGCCCTTGACCCGCGGGTGGATGAGCAGGTGGTGCAGGAACAGATGGTGCAGGAACCGGTGGTGGAGGAGCAGGAGCCAGAACCGGAACCAGAGTCCAAGACATAGGCAATACCCCTGTGGGAGCGGGCTTGCTCGCGATGGCTTCAGCGCGGTTTTTCAGCCAGACCGCGCCCTGTGCATCGCAGGCAAGCCAGCGACCACTGTTTCAATAATCATCGTCTTTATCAAACTGGCGCGCCTCGCGCTGCAGTTGATAGACAAACCGCTCGACCTGGCGCTGCACCGCGCCGCTGATGTTGTGAAAGCGCATCCCGGCAAAGGTGATGTTCAGCCGCTCTTCAAAATGCAGGTAGCGCAACTCCACCGGTGTCGACATCAGGCCAAACGGCAGGTCGGCGCTGAAGCGCTCATACACCTGACCCAGTTGCATGCCCTGGCTGATATCCCCCTCAAAACGCAATTTGCAGCCGGTTGCCGAAACGTCCAGCAACTTGCCCTTGATCGGCGCCTTGAGCTTGTCACCCGCCACTTGCACATTGACCAGATTGGCCAGCCGCAGGGCCGCACGGAATGCATTGCGGCGCTGGTGGTACACCACTTCGTAGGGCATCGCGCCGCGATAACAGCGGTGCTCATGACGGTCATCAATGGTCAGCGCCGTGGTGCACTCCCAGGCGATACGCACGCCATCATGGAAGCCCTCAACCTTGAACGGCACCCCCGCTTCAAGAAAGCGCTCACCGTCACGGGGGATCATTTCGTCCAGGGCCATAGTGTTGCTCTCGCGATTAACATCCACCACATAGCTCTGGAAGCGCTGGGTGCGGTCCTGGAAAGTAATGATCAGCGGGTCATGGCTCTCTTGCAGCATCCGCAAGTTGGAGGCAATTTCCAACGGCGTGGTAAGCACCTTTGGCGGTTGCGGAGCATCTTGGGCGTCGAACACGTTTGATCAATCTCCAGACAAAATACAGCGACACGCAAAAGATGGGCATTCTGCCATCATGTTGTGTGTCTCGCTACATGCGGTGGTTGCGCGGGCTCAAGCCTGGCTGTAGGCGCGGTGCTTGTTGAGCATCGAGGTGGTGCCGCGTGCGTCATACAGAGACGGGGCTTCGCCGCCATGGAGGATGCGCAACTGGTTGGCGGTGATCGCCTGCTGGGTCTGGATCGACTGACCATTGAGCAGGTTGGCGGCCTGGCATTTCGCTAGCAGCTGGTTCAGTGCATCGCTCTGGGCGAGCAGTTGTGTTCCCACGCTGGAATGGCTGGCCAGGCTTTCGAGGCCGCTGCGGTTGGTGGCCAGGCCAAGGCTGGCGAGAATTTCGCTGCGTCTGCGGCCATGTTGCTCAAGCAAAATGATCAGCGACTGTTTGCGCGCCAGAATGTTTTCCAGCACCTGCATGTCGCGGCCTTTGAGGGCGATGGATTCGTCCTGTAACAGGCCGAGCAATTGCTCGGCAGGAGCGAGGTCATCGTTGATCAGTTGCAGTAAATTTTCGTCGTGCATGGCGGGCTCTGGGAGTTAAGCGTCCAAAAGCGCGGCACTGGCCGTTGGCCTAGCGCTGGGCTTCCATGTCAAGCAGTTTGCTGGCGATCCGGTCGCTGTCGACTTTGTAGCTGCCGTCCGCGATGGCTTGTTTAAGCTCTGCCACCCGATTTTTGTCGACTACAGGTTGGTCACGCAACGAGTCGCTGATCTTCTGCAACTGTTGAGCCTCTTGGCTGAGGTGAACAGATTCCCCGCTTGGGGCGCTGACGCCGTTTTGCTCAGGGTTTATTGCCGGGGCCGCTTGCGTGGCGCTGCCGGTTTCCTGGCTGGCGTTACTGCGTGTACTGCCGGTCAGGGGCGGGGCGCTGTTGAGACGACTGAAGTCGATGACCATAACGTTAAACCTCGGGGTATTTGGACGCTTGCCATGTTTTCGGCCATACCCGGAAAAACTTTAGGCTCGATTAATCATGGCTTCACACAGAGCTGTACTGATCTGCGTCAAATGACAGTGTAGGAAAGTCGCGAGACTGATGCCAACTTTCCTATAATGCCACTTCTACTTGCCCGGGTGCTGTCACCCTGGCGCGGATAACACGCTTGGAGTTCAGGTTTTTTACCCGTATTTGCTCGCTAAGGCCACCGTCTGACAGGGCTTCGCCGGGCATCTTGACACTTAATGTGCCGCTGCGGGCGCTGATCACCACATGATCGCCCTTGCGCACGGCTGCGGCCTGCTCCAGGTGGGTGAGGGTCAGCACCTGGTCGGTGACCATGGGCCTGAGCAATTTTTGCCCCACGGCCAGCTCGGTGGCGGTCAGGTAGCCCTGGCTGATCAGGCTGACATCGCGCTCGCGCAGGGTCACGTCGGGGTAGTCGATAACCATGCCGCGCTTGAGCGGGTGATTGACGGTGACTACGTCGCGGAACAGTTTGACCTGGGCCGGCACAAAGATGGTCCACGGCGACAGCCCTTCGCAGCGTACGCGCACGATTACCCGGCCCATGGGTTGCGCCGGGCTTTCGAGGGAAGCTGTCAAATCCTTGTCGCACTGGGCCAGGCGCAGGCGCGGGTCAAGATTGTTGACCTGGATCTGATATCGACCCTCGGTCTGGCTGGTGGCCAGGTAGTCTTCAACCGTGAATTCAAGAAAGCCCTGGGTCACGCCGATAAGCTGTTCAGGCGATGTAAACGCGTCAGCCCTGCTATAAGTGCTGAGTGCAAGCAAGGTGCCCGCCGCCAGCGCGCTCAGACCACAGCGGCGCAGACTCGGCAGGAAAGGTCGGTGGCAGGATTTTGTCGTTTTTGCGTTCATGACCGATAAAAAGCAAGCCCCGTGCCGTTTTCGGAATATGCGGGTTGAAACTTGAAGTTTTTAAGAGGAGCTGAGTATGGCCGGAGTGATGGATGCGGTTAACCAGCGCACTCAACTGGTGGGGCAAAACCGCCTGGAGCTGTTGCTGTTTCGCCTGGATGGGCCACAGCTTTACGGGATCAATGTGTTCAAGGTCCGCGAGGTGCTGCAATGCCCCAAGCTGACCCTGATCCCCAAGTCCCACCCCGTGGTATGCGGTGTGGCGAGCATTCGCGGCGCGACCATACCGATTCTCGACCTGGCGATGGCCACCGGTGCGGGAGCCTTGAAGGATCAAAGTAACCCGTTTGTGATCATCACCGAGTACAACACCAAGACCCAGGGCTTTCTGGTGCGTTCAGTGGAGCGTATCGTCAATATGAACTGGGAAGACATTCATCCGCCGCCCAAGGGCACCGGTCACGACCATTACCTGACGGCCGTGACCCGTATGGACGAGCAACTGGTCGAAATCATCGACGTGGAAAAGGTGCTGGCAGAAGTCTCGCCATCGTCTGAAACCATCAGCCAGGGCGTGGTGGATGTTGAAACCCAAAGCAAGGCGCTGTCATTGCGGGTGCTGACCGTTGACGATTCGTCGGTGGCGCGCAAGCAGGTTGCCCGTTGCCTGCAATCGGTGGGTGTTGAAGTGGTGTCGTTGAACGACGGGCGCCAGGCGCTCGACTACCTGCGCAAGCTGGTGGACGAGGGCAAGAACCCGTCTGAAGAGTTTCTGATGATGATCTCGGATATCGAGATGCCGGAAATGGACGGCTACACCCTGACAGCTGAAATCCGCAACGACCCGCGGATGCAAAACTTGCACATCATTCTGCATACTTCGTTGTCCGGGGTATTCAATCAGGCGATGGTCAAAAAAGTCGGTGCCGATGACTTTTTGGCCAAGTTCCGCCCTGATGACCTGGCAACCCGGGTAGTTGACCGGATCAAAGCAGCAGACCACAGCTAGGGGCGCAGCCCTTGGCGGTCAAAACGATTTAAGAGGCAGGATCATTTGTCGACGGCTAATTTGGATTTTGAACAGTTCCGGGTATTCCTGGAAAAAGCCTGTGGCATTTTGCTGGGTGAGAACAAGCAGTACCTCGTCTCCAGCCGCCTCAACAAATTGATGGAGCAGCAGGGCATCAAGTCGTTGGGCGAGCTGATTCAACGCATCCAGGCTCAGCCGCGCAGCGGGTTGCGCGAGCAGGTGGTCGATGCCATGACCACCAACGAAACCCTGTGGTTTCGCGATACCTATCCCTTTGAAGTGCTGAAAAACAAGGTGTTGCCGGAGCAAATCAAGGCCAGCCCCGGCCAGCGCCTGCGTATCTGGTCGGCGGCCTGCTCTTCGGGGCAGGAGCCGTTCTCGCTGTCGATGGCGATTGACGAATTCGAGCGCAGCAACCTTGGGCAGCTCAAAGCGGGCGTGCAGATTTTTGCCACCGATCTGTCAGCGCAGATGCTCAACACCTGCCGCACCGGCGAGTACGACAACCTGGCCATTGGCCGGGGCCTGTCACCGGAGCGCCTGCAACGTTATTTCGATCCCAAGGGACCGGGGCGTTGGGTGATCAAGGCGCCGATCAAAAACCGCGTGGAGTTTCGCCCGTTCAACCTGCTGGACAGCTACGCCAGCTTCGGCAAGTTCGACATCGTATTTTGCCGCAACGTGCTGATCTACTTCTCGGCCGAAGTGAAAAAAGACATCCTGCTGCGCATTCACAGCACCTTGAAGCCGGGCGGTTATTTGTTCCTGGGCGCTTCTGAAGCGCTAAACGGGTTGCCGGACCATTACCAGATGGTGCAATGCAGCCCGGGGATCATTTACCAAGCCAAATAGGCTGAGAAAACCCCGTAGATACTCTGTTGCAGGTCAAGCCCTATTGTGGGAGCGAGCCTGCTCGCGAACGACCTTCGCGAGCAGGCTCGCTCCCACAGTTGCAGTGTTCCTGTAGCTGCCGAAGGAACGAGGCTGCGTTCGGCTGCGAAGCAGTCGCAAAATCAGGGGCTGCGGTGTGTCAGTAACATTGAGTCCTCAGGTTTACGACGGCTGTGCCGCCGAACGCAGCCTCGTTCCTCCGGCAACTGCTACGACGAATCCAAAGCAAAGCGGCAGAAAACCGGCAGTCAGCGGTCAAGCATTGCCGCTTTTTTGCCATTGCCATCTCCCGCCTCCCGGCAAACCCTTGTGTTACGGGGCTGTAAAAACTGGCACGGGGTTTGCTCTATCCCTGTCATGTAAAACCTGAACCACACTCTCAGGTCAGCCCACAAAGGTTTTTCGAGATGAGCATCAGCTTCGATAAAGCGCTTGGTATCCATGAACAGGCCCTGGGCTTTCGTGCCCAGCGCGCTGAAGTACTGGCCAACAACATCGCCAACGCCGATACCCCGAACTACAAGGCTCGGGATCTGGATTTCGCCTCTGTGCTCGCCGCCCAGAACGACAAAAACCAGAACGGCACATTTGCGTTGAACAAGACCAACACCCGCCATATCGAAGCCCAGGGCCTGAGCAGCGGCGACGAGTCGCTGCTGTACCGCACGCCGATGCAGCCGTCGATCGATCAGAACACCGTGGACGCTCAGCTTGAGCAGTCGAACTATGCAGAGAATGCGGTCAACTTCCAGGCCAGCTTCACCCTGCTCAACAGCAAATTCAAAGGGCTGATGTCGGCCCTGCGCGGGGAGTGATCCATGTCTCTATCCAGTGTCTTCAATATTGCCGGTAGCGGCATGAGCGCCCAGACCACGCGCCTGAACACCGTGGCCAGCAACATCGCCAACGCCGATACGGTGTCGTCGAGCATCGACCAGACCTACCGCGCCCGCCACCCGGTGTTTGCCACTATGTTTCAAGGTGCGCAAGGCAGCAGCGGCGGCGACTCGCTGTTCCAGAACCAGGACGCCGCCGGCCAGGGCGTGCAGGTGTTGGGTGTGGTTGAAGACCAGAGCGAGTTGCAGGCCCGCTACGAGCCCAACCATCCTTCTGCCGACGCCAAGGGCTATGTGTATTACCCCAACGTCAATGTGGTTGAAGAAATGGCCGACATGATTTCCGCCAGTCGTTCGTTCCAGACCAACGCCGAGCTGATGAATACCGCCAAAACCATGATGCAGAAGGTCCTGACCCTCGGTCAGTGATAAGGGGCGACGCAAATGAGTGTGACCGATTCCACCAGCGGCTTGACCCTTAACCAGGTACTCGCCAACTCCGCCCAGGCCAAGACCACTGACACCAGCCTGGCGGCGGCCTCCAAGGCGGTATCCGGCAACACGGCGCTGGGCAAGGATGCGTTCCTGCAACTGCTGGTTACCCAGCTGAAAAACCAGAACCCTCTGGACCCGCAGGACAACACGGCGTTCGTTGCGCAACTGGCGCAGTTCAGCAGCCTGGAAGGCATCACCACGCTCAACGATACGGTCAATTCGATCTCCGGCAACTTCCAGTCTTCGCAGGCGTTGCAGGCCTCGTCGCTGGTGGGGCGTTCGGTGATCGTGCAGACCGGCGAAGCCTATGTGGATCCGGCCAGTGACAAGCCTTTCAACGGCACCGTGGTGGTCAAGGATGCTGACTCCAAACCCGTTATCACCATCACCAATGCCGACGGTGAGGTGGTTCGCACCATCGACATGGGTACCCAGAAAGCCGGCAACGCGGAGTTCACCTGGGATGGCAAGGACGACGAGGGTGTGCTGCTGGAAAAGGGCTCCTACACCTTCACTGCATCCAGCAAAACCGACGCCGGTACCACGGCGCTCACCACCTATCTGCCAGCCACGGTCAACAGCGTGACTCTGAGCAAGACCGGCGGTGAAATCATGCTCAACCTCGCAGGCCTGGGCAGCATTGGCATGTCCAAAGTCCAGACCATTGGCTTGTAAGCCGACTCATACGCCTCAAGGAGAGAAACATGTCATTCAATATCGGCCTTAGCGGCCTCTATGCGGCGAACAAGCAGCTGGACGTGACCGGCAACAACATCGCCAACTCTGCGACCACCGGCTTCAAGGCCTCGCGTGCGGAATTCGCCGATATCTACTCGGCCAGCAAGCTGGGTACCGGCAGCAAGACCATCGGCAGTGGCGTGAACCTGGCAGCGGTCTCGCAAAACTTTGGTCAAGGTGCGGTTAACAACACCGGCAACCTGCTGGATATGGGCATCCAGGGCAGCGGCTTTTTCGTGCTCAGTGACAACGGCTCCCTGAGCTATACCCGCGCCGGTACGTTCAAGGCCGACAAAGACGGCTTTGTCACCAGCTCTGATGGCACTGCGCGCTTGCAGGGCTATGGCGTGGATGCCAATGGCAATATCGTTAATGGCGTATTGACCGACCTGCGCATCGATACTTCCAACCTGGCGCCCAAGGCGACGGGCTCGGTGGACTCGACGATCAACCTCAACTCCAACGCTGCGGTGATTGATCAGACCGCCAACCCGTTCGATCCGAGCAAAGCCGAATCCTATACGAAAAGCTTCAGTACTACGGTCTACGATACCCAGGGCAATCCACACCCGATGGACCAGTACATGGTCAAGACCGGTGCCAATACCTGGAAGGCCTACACCCTGATTGACGGTCGCAACCCCGATGGCAGCGCAGTGAGCGGAGACGGCGCGAAGGCGCCGGTGGCTTCGATCATGCAATTCGACTCAGCCGGCGGGCTGACCAGTGTGACGACGCCCAACCCGGTGGCCGGCGAACCCGATATCGTCAGCAACACCCTGACCGTCAGCACCTGGATGCCGGGCGCCATGGTCAATGGCAAGTGGGCGTCCAACGGTGCGGCAGCCAAGGACACCGGGATTGCCATCGACATGGCCAAAACCACTCAGTACAACACCGACACCTCGCGCAACCCGCCGACCCAGGACGGCTACGCTACCGGCCAGATCAACAACCTGACCATCGACGGTTCGGGTGTGATGTTCGCCAACTTCAGCAACAACCAGAGCCGTGCCATTGGCCAGATTTCCCTGGCCAGCTTTACCAATGAGCAGGGTCTGCAACCAGTGGGCGGCACGGCCTGGAAAGAGACCTACGCCTCGGGCGTGGCGGGCTACGACGCACCGAAGGTCGGCAGCCTGGGCGCCATCCAGTCCAACTCGCTGGAAGACTCCAACGTTAACCTGACCAGTGAGCTGGTGGACCTGATCAAGGCCCAGAGCAACTACCAGGCCAACGCCAAAACCATCTCGACCCAAAGCACCATCATGCAGACCATCATTCAGATGACGTGATAGCGCTGCGATCATGATCCTGCGGGCATCGGGTGCGTGAGCAATATATAACCTGCGGGAGCTGGTTTGCCTGCGATGCAGACGCTGCGGCATGTCAGGCAAACCGGGCTGATGCCATCGCGAGCAAGCCCGCTCCCACCATGTTCGTCGCGGGTCTCAGCTGAACTCCACCTGCTCCGGTACCCGCGTCATCAGCACCTTGCCAGCGCGGATCGATACCCGCGCCTTGGCCTGGCGGCGCACCGCTTCGTAATCACTGTCGGCATCCAGCACCACCAGGTTCGCCGGGCGGCCCACTGCGATACCGTATCCCTCACCCAGATTCAGCGTCCGTGCACTGTTGTCGGTGACCAGGTCCAGGCTGCGCGCCAGGTCTTCAAAACCCATCATGTGGCAGATATGCAGCCCTGCATCCAGCACCCGCAAAATATTGCCATTACCCAGCGGATACCACGGGTCCTTGATCGAGTCCTGACCAAAGCACACGTTCATGCCGGCACGGTCGATTTCGGCCACCCGGGTCACGCCACGGCGTTTCGGGAAGGTATCAAAACGACCCTGCAAATGGATGCTTTCGGTCGGGCACGAGACAAAGTTGATCTTTGATGCCTTGAGCAAGCGGAACAGTTTGGAGCAGTAGGCATTGTCATACGAACCCATCGCTGTGGTGTGACTGGCGGTCACCCGGCTGCCCATGCCGCGTACCCGGGCCTCTTCGGCCAGCACTTCAAGAAAACGCGAGTGGGGGTCGTCGGTTTCGTCGCAATGCACGTCCACCAGGCACCCCGTGCGCTCGGCCAGATCCATCAGGAACTTGATCGAACTGACTCCCTGCTCGCGGGTGTTTTCAAAGTGCGGGATGCCACCCACCACATCGGCGCCCAGCTCCACGGCCAGGGTCATCAGCTCACGGCCACCGGCATAGGACTCGATGCCTTCCTGGGGGAATGCCACGATTTGCAGGTCGATCAGGTGGCGGGTTTCATCGCGCACTTCAATCATCGCCCGCAAGGCAGCTAGGGTTGGATCGGTGACGTCGACATGGGTGCGCACATGCTGGATGCCGTGTTCGGCCAGCATGCGGACAGTGGCGTGGGCACGCTGCTTGGTGTCTTCATGGGTGATGGTTTCCTTGCGCTGCGCCCAGCGTTCGATGCCTTCGAACAGGGTGCCGCTGAGGTTCCACTCGGGCTGGCCGGCGGTCAGGGCCGCGTCCAGATGGATATGCGGTTCTACAAAAGGCGCAATCAGCAACTGACCGCGGGCGTCGATATCGCCGGCTTGCGCCGGCACGCTGCCTGCCTGCAGGGTGATGGCACTGATCAGCGCACCTTCACAGGTGACCGTGTGCAGACCCGAGGTTTTACGCAGTGTGGCATTGATGATCTTCATGGTCGTTCCTGTCGTTGAGCTTCGGACATGCGCCACACCAGCAGGGCCACCGAAGCATTCATTCTGAATAGGGGATCATCGAGCGACTGGGCGCTGTTTTGCTCGATGCGTTGCATGCGTTGATTGATGGTATTTCGATGGATGCTCAGGCGTTGCGCGGCCTTGAGTGCGTTACCGTTCTCCTGGAGCAGGGCATCCAGGGTATCGATCAAGGTATGGGGTTGCTTGCGGTTGGGTTCGATCAGCGGCCCCAGGGTTTGCTGTACGAAAGCCTCGATCACCGAGCGTTCGCCCACGGCCTGCAGCAGACGCAACACGCCCAGTTCGCTGAAATCGCAGAGGCCGGTGGCCGGGCGCAGGTTTTCTGCAACATCCAGCGCCTGGCGTGCCTCGTTCAGGGCCCGGTGATAATGGGCGCAATCCTCGACCTTGCCTGCCAGCCCCATAAACAGCGCCAGATTACCGATGATGGCCTGCAAGTCTCGATACAGGCTCGCCAGTTCTGTGCGCAGGTTGTTGCCTTCAGCGAGCAACAGGATGAACAGATCACCCTGCACGATCACCGGCAACGCGCGGGGCAGGGCACGGCTCCACACGTCGAGGTGATCCTGTACGGTCTGGCGGGTGTGTTGCAACAGGCGTTCTGCCTCCTCGGGTGCGTGACTGGCAAACAGTACACTGACTGCTGACAAGCGTAGCGCAACCAGGCGGCACGGTTGGTCCAGCGCCAGCTGCAAGTGCGTTGCGCGCTGGCGGAGGGTGGCCAGGCTGGGGTAATCGCCACTGAGCAGTTGCGCCAGAATGTCGTGGCGCGAGCGTTTGGTCTGGGCCATTTGTACCAGTGCAGTACCAATCAAATGGGTGACGATGACCATTCTCAGCAAGTACGGTTGCTCGATCAGGGGCACGCCGCGGGCTTCGGCCAGTGCAATCACCGATGGGGGAATGCTGTGGATGAAGGTCTCGCCGGTCAGGACCACCAGTCCGGCAATCGCACAGTCACTGCCTTCGTCGATCAGGCGCAGCAAGTTGGCCTCGTCACGGGGGTGGTTGATCCCGGTGACAAACACCAGCTCACCGCCCATGACCCAGCCGGCGATGCCTTCGTTCTCGGCCACATAGGACCAGCGCACGCTGCGCTGGCGGTTGCGTGCGCCGGCCCGCAGGGTCATCTCTTCGAGGCCGGGCAGGGCCAGGATCTCTTCAACGGTCAGGCTCAAAGGGGCTCCTGGACGGTGGGCAGCACCGCCGGTTGATGGCTGAGTTTCAGCAGCACGATATAGACGATGGCCGATGCGCCAATGCCTACCAGAGGCGCAATCCATGGCGACAAATAGGCCAGCAAGGCGCCCACGGCATAGGCGGTCAGCCCTGCCAGGTTGTAGCGAGGTAACTGGACGCTGGCCAGGGCCGGGTATTTGCCGCGATGGCGAAACCAGAAGTCGGCCATGATCACGCCGCCAATGGGCGGGATGACCGAACCCAGCAGCACCAGAAACGGGATCAGCATTTCATACATGCCGCCCATCGCCAGCAGCACGCCCACGGCGGCGGCGAGCAGGGTCATGGTGCGTCGGCGTTCGCTGCGCACCAGATGGCAGGTGGCAGCGGCCACGTTGTAGATGGTCGGGCCCTGGATCGTCCACAGGTTCAGGCACAGCATGACTACGGCGGCAAACGACAGGCCTTGCAGCATCATCACTTCGACGATGTCGGCCTGTTGATAAACCATGGCGCACCAGGCGCCGGCCACGATCATCAGGCCATTGCCCAGCAGAAAACTGACCACGCTGGCGGTCACGGCGATGCGTCCGCTGCGCGACAGTCGCGTCCAGTTGGTGGCCTGGGTGGCACCGCTGGCGAAGGTGCCAAAGACCATGGTAATGGCTGCCGAGACGGTCATGGTCTGCTGCGGGATCACCGCTGCCAGCCCGGAAAACCCGCCGACATGCTGCGTGGCGATATACATGGAGACGATCAGCAGGACAAACATCAGCGGCACCGAAACCCGCGACAGCACATCCAGGCCTTTGTAGCCGATGATCGCCGTGATGCTGAAGCCCATGCCGAAAAACACCATCAAGGGCAGGGTGAAGCCTTCGGCCAGGCCGAGCATCTTCACCAGCACGATGGCCACGGTTGCCGTGCCCCAGGCGTACCAGCCGAGTTCGGCAAAACCGAGCAGGAAGTCCGAGAGGCGGCTACCGGCCTCACCAAAGCAGAAGCGTCCCATCAGCACCGTGTTCAGGCCGCTGCGCGAAGCGATCAGGGCCAGGGCGGCGGCATACAGCGCCAGCAGGGTATTGCCGATGGCCGCAATCCACAGCATATCGACAAAGTTGAAGGCCATGCCCAGCTTGCCACCGGCGAACATGGTGCCGGTAAAGAAGGTAAAGCTGAACAGCACCATCGAAATCGACAACAGCCCCTTGCGCGCTGAACGCGGGGCTTCGCTCAAAGGAAAATCGCCGGGTGAACTCATGGTCTATTTCTCCGCCTCGAATGGGGTGCGCCGATATCGGTGCCACCTCGGGGCTAGAGCAATAAGCGGGCCTGTTTTACCAGGGCGGGGAAATACGAGAAAAGCGGGCAGACCTCATGCTTTAGGGTGTGCAATATGCATGTTTTGGTAGGTTATTACTGAAGTTGAATGTGCAGAGTGATTCATTGTGAGGCGCTGACGCACTGTTTGTGCTCGCGGTTGTTACCCCTCGATACTCTTCAATACGCGGTTGAATTCAGACGTTATTCTTTGCCGTTCTTTCGCCTTGTGGATCGCCGGTTTTGGCTCAAGCCATTAATGGTGGAACCAGTGGTAATCGTCACGTCAATTGATGGGATATAACCAGTTGGTTGGCAGTGGTAGCGATAGTTCGTTAATGAGTTTTAATATGTAGCAGGTAGCAGCTGTTACTTTTGGGTGAGGTTTAAATGTCCTATTTTTCCGACAACCTGGATGCTCTACCGACGCTGGAGCATGCATTCTGTACGGTCAACGATATTCGCAAGCCCATGACTCTTTTTTGTTGTGCTCAGGAGCATGGTGCCAAGGTCATTGAAGCAGGCGATGAAGATGAGTCTGGCATCATCGCAGGGGATGCGATTTTCACACGTACAACCCGGCCCATAGGGATCGTGACAGCAGACTGTCTGCCTATTCTTATAGGGTCTGAAAAGGACAGGTTTGTTGCAGCCATTCATGGAGGCTGGCAAGGATTGGCGGCAGGAGTAATAGAAAATTCAATTCTTGCATTCCGACAGGCAGGTATTTGTTTAGATAGCTTGCAGGTCGCAATAGGCCCTGCCATACAGTCATGTTGCTATGAAGTTGGAAAGGATCTTGTCGAAAAAATAGAACATGCACATGGGCACCTTTGGCATAACCGTCAGGCGCCATGGTCAACTGCTCGTAAAGAGCAAGGGCTTGACGTCAATTCTCGTAGAGCACCTGTAAGCCATAACGAGGCCTGGGTTGATCTCACGCTCTATTGTCTTTATTTGCTAGAGGCTTCGGGGGTAGGGCGGGAGCAAGTACAGACGGCACAAATATGCACGTATTGTGCTGGGCATGACTGGGGTAGTTTCAGGAGACGAACGCACCGGGCTGAGGAGAAAACGTTTCAGTACTCGTGGATACGCTTGCGAGAGCGTTGATATCTGAGAAAGGTAGGCGCGCGTTCAATTTCTTTAGAAAATTGTTGTCCGCTCTGCAAAACAAAACCCCCGTTAAACCCAACTGTTGCCAGGGTTTAACGGGGGTTTTGGGTCAGGCGGTTTGACCCGCCTGCCTGCTCAGGTTATTGGCAAGCTTCGCAATCCGGCTCGTCAATGGCGCAAGCCTTTGGCACCGGTGCCGGGCCGGCTGGGGCCGCGGCAACGTCTTCACTGTTTTTGCCGCTCGATACTGCGTTGAGCTTGCCGGTGTTGACGGTGGACTTCTCGGTGCTGGTCGCAGCCAGGGCACGGAGGTAGTAGGTGGTTTTCAGACCACGGTACCAGGCCATGCGGTAGGTCACGTCCAGCTTCTTGCCCGAAGCGCCAGCGATGTACAGGTTCAGCGACTGCGCCTGGTCGATCCACTTCTGACGACGGCTGGCGGCGTCAACAATCCACTTGGTGTCCACTTCGAACGCAGTGGCATACAGCTCTTTGAGCTCTTGCGGGATGCGTTCGATCTGCTGCACGGAACCGTCGTAGTACTTCAGGTCGTTGATCATGACCGAGTCCCACAGATCGCGGGCCTTGAGATCGCGAACCAGGTACGGGTTGATCACGGTGAATTCGCCCGACAGGTTCGATTTCACATACAGGTTCTGGTAGGTCGGTTCGATCGACTGCGATACGCCGGTGATGTTGGCGATGGTGGCGGTCGGTGCGATGGCCATGATGTTGGAGTTGCGAATGCCTTTTTGTACACGGGCGCGAACCGGTGCCCAGTCCAGGGATTCGTTCAGGTCAACGTCAATGTACTTCTGGCCGCGCTGCTCGATCAGAATCTGTTGCGAATCCAGCGGCAGGATGCCTTTGGACCACAGCGAACCCTGGAATGTCTCGTAAGCGCCACGCTCGTCAGCCAGGTCGCAGGACGCCTGGATCGCGTAGTAGCTGACCGCTTCCATCGACTTGTCGGCAAATTCCACGGCGGCTTGCGAAGCGTAAGGAATGTGCTGCAGGTACAGGGCGTCCTGGAAGCCCATGATCCCCAGACCAACCGGACGGTGCTTGAAGTTCGAGTTGCGCGCTTGCGGTACCGAGTAGTAGTTGATGTCGATCACGTTATCGAGCATGCGAACGGCGACGTCGATGGTGCGCTTGAGCTTGTCAGTGTCCAGCTTGCCGTTGACGATGTGGTTCGGCAGGTTGATCGAGCCCAGGTTGCAAACCGCGATTTCGTCCTTGTTGGTGTTCAAGGTGATTTCGGTGCACAGGTTCGAGCTGTGAACCACGCCCACGTGCTGCTGCGGGCTGCGCAGGTTGCACGGGTCTTTGAAGGTCAGCCAAGGGTGGCCGGTTTCAAACAGCATGGACAGCATTTTGCGCCACAGGTCTTTGGCCTGGATGGTCTTGAACAGCTTGATCTTGCCCGGGTACTGGGACAGTGCTTCGTAGTACTCGTAGCGCTCTTCGAAGGCCTTGCCGGTCAGGTCGTGCAGATCCGGTACTTCGGACGGCGAGAACAGGGTCCACGGGCCGTCATCGAAGACGCGCTTCATGAACAGGTCAGGGATCCAGTTGGCGGTGTTCATGTCGTGGGTACGACGACGGTCATCACCGGTGTTCTTGCGCAGCTCGATGAACTCTTCGATGTCCATGTGCCAGGTTTCCAGGTAGGCACATACAGCGCCTTTGCGCTTGCCACCCTGGTTAACGGCTACAGCGGTGTCGTTCACCACTTTCAGGAACGGTACAACGCCCTGGGATTTGCCGTTGGTGCCCTTGATCCACGAACCCAAAGCACGTACCGGAGTCCAGTCGTTGCCCAGGCCACCGGCGAATTTGGACAACATGGCGTTGTCGTGGATCGCGTGGTAGATGCCCGACAGGTCGTCCGGCACGGTAGTCAGGTAGCAGCTGGACAGCTGCGGACGCTGGGTACCGGCGTTGAACAGGGTCGGTGTCGAGGCCATGTAGTCGAAAGACGACAACAGGTTGTAGAACTCGATGGCACGGTCTTCTTTTTGCTTCTCTTCGATCGCCAGGCCCATGGCCACGCGCATGAAGAAGATCTGCGGCAGTTCGAAACGTACGCCATCGTGGTGGATGAAGTAACGGTCGTACAGGGTTTGCAGGCCCAGGTAGGTGAACTGCTGATCGCGCTCGTGGTTGATCGCCTTGCCCAGTTTTTCCAGGTCGAAGGTGGCCAGCACCGGGTTCAGCAGGTCGAACTCGATACCCTTGGCGATGTAGGCAGGCAGGGCCTTGGCGTACAGGTCAGCCATCTCGTGGTGGGTGGCGCTGTCAGCTACTTTCAGGAAGCTCAGGCCTTCGGCACGCAGGGTGTCCATCAGCAGGCGGGCGGTCACGAACGAGTAGTTCGGCTCACGCTCTACCAGGGTGCGGGCGGTCATCACCAGGGCGGTGTTGACGTCGCTCAGCGCTACGCCGTCGTAGAGGTTTTTCAGGGTTTCGCGCTGGATCAGCTCGCCGTCCACTTCTTCCAGACCTTCGCAGGCCTCGGAAACGATGGTGTTCAGGCGACCCATGTCCAGAGGGGCGAAGGTGCCGTCGGCACGGGTGATGCGGATCGACGGGTGAGCCTGCACGGCGTCTTCGGCCGGTGCGCGGTTGGCGCGTTCCTTGGAGCGTGCGTCACGGTAGATCACATAGTCGCGGGCCACTTTTTGCTCGCCGGCGCGCATCAGGGCCAGTTCTACCTGGTCCTGGATTTCTTCGATGTGGATGGTGCCACCCGATGGCATGCGACGCTTGAAAGTTGCGGTGACCTGTTCGGTCAGGCGCGCAACGGTGTCGTGAATGCGCGACGAAGCGGCAGCATTGCCGCCTTCAACTGCGAGAAACGCCTTGGTGATGGCAACGGTGATCTTGTCATCGGTGTAAGGAACCACAGCCCCGTTACGTTTGATCACGCGCAGCTGGCCTGGCGCGGTCGCAGACAGATCCAGATTTGAATCGGTACCCTGCGAGTTCTCGCGAGTTGTATCGGTTTGCATGGGGGTGTCTCCACATTCTCTATGTTTGTTTGGGCGCCTTTTGGGTGCCCACCGTTCCGTCCTGAAGCACTACAACCGGTAATGAACCGGGCATAACAACTTCGGGACGTACAGAAGGGGGGTTAAGCCGCTTCCGTGCCGAAGTCTTGATTCACGCAGACCGCGTGAAACCGTATTCCTGTTGGATGACAGTATTTTTACTGCAACACCCGGGCCGCTTTCCGACCTTTTGGCTGGAAAACGGTTGCCATCCGCATAAGCGGTTTGGACTTTGAAAGCTGCGTTTGATTTAACCCGACAGGCGCGAGAAAAGGGCTTGAAATTCTCGTCTGAGTTGTGTTGGGTTTTTGGCCTAAAACCCTACATATGGGGTTTTTTGGCGAAGCTGATACAAGATATGCGTTTTATAGGGGTTGTGCAACGTACTGCCTGTGGATAACCCTGTGTGTAAATTGTGTGTGAAAGCTTGGAGATCCACGTAGGCCGCACTGCACCGGCATTTAGCCGTTTGTCACCGGATTTAGCCGGGACAAATCCTGTGTGCCGGATTTTGAGGGCGCGAACCCTACCACAAAAAACAGCGCTGTCCGAACGCATTTTCAGGCGGGTGCAAAGATAGGAAAGGTCAAGCACGGATTGTTGCGGGGAAGGGCCGGGAAGGCGGCGTGGAGCCTTCCCGGCAATTACGCGAAATTACTGCAACTGGAAGCTGTTTTGCTGGACGTTTTGCGAGTCCAGGCCAATTTGTACGTTGAATTCGCCAGGTTCGGCGACATGCTGTAACTGCGCGTTGTAGAACTTCAGGTCGTTCTCGCTGAGGGTGAACTGCACGACTTTCTGCTCGCCGGGGTTGAGCATGACCTTCTCGAAGTTCTTCAGCTCTTTAACCGCTCGGCTCATGGACGCAGTAACGTCCTGGATATACAGCTGAACCACCGTTTCGCCAGCACGCTTGCCGGTGTTTGTTACGGTGACGCTGGCCGTCAGGGTTGCGCCCGGCTTCAGGGTTTTGGCCGACAGGCGGACATCTGAAAGGCTGAAGTCGGTGTAGCTCAAACCATAGCCAAACGGGTACAGCGGGCTGTTGCCCTCATCAAAGTACTGCGAGGTGTAGTTGCCCGGTTTGCCCGGCGTGAAGGGACGGCCAATGCTCAGATGGCTGTAGTAGGTCGGGATCTGGCCAACGGAGCGTGGGAAAGTGATCGGCAACTTGCCGGAGGGGTTGTAGTCGCCAAATAGCACGTCGGCAATGGCGTTGCCGCCTTCAGTGCCGCTGAACCAGGTTTCCAGCACGGCATCGGCCTGCTGCTGTTGCACATCGATCGACAACGGGCGGCCGTTCATCAATACCAGCACCAACGGCTTGCCGGTGGCTTTGAGGGCCGTAATCAGGGCGCGCTGGCTGGCAGGAATGTCCAGATTGGTGCGGCTCGACGACTCGTGGGACATGCCCCGCGACTCACCTACCACAGCAACCACCACGTCGGCCTGCTGCGCAGCCTTGACGGCTTCGTCGATCATGACCTGCGCCGGGCGCGGGTCGTTGACCACTTCGGGTGCATCAAAGTTGAGGAAGTTGAGGTAGTCGACGACGCTTTGATCGTCCGTGATATTGGCACCACGGGCGTAGATCAGGTTGTCCTGTTGGGCGATGGCATTGCGCATGCCGTCAAATACGGTCACCGATTGCGCAGGCTGACCGGCTGCGGCCCAGCTGCCCATAATATCGATCGGCGCTTTGGCCAGCGGGCCCACCAGGGCAATGCGCGCCTGCTTGTTGAGGGGCAGGGTATCGTTCTGGTTTTTCAGCAATACCAGGCTCTTGCGTGCCACTTCACGGGCTTCGGCACGATGCAGGCGGCTGTCGGCCTTGGTGTCGGCCGGGTCATCTTCGGCCTTGCCGATACGCAGGTACGGGTCGGCAAACAGGCCCATGTCGTACTTGGCCCCCAGCACCTCGCGTACAGCATTGTCCAGATCGCTTTGCGGCACTTCACCAGACTTGAGCAAGCCCGGCAGTTCTTCACCGTAGGCCTTGTCGTTCATGCTCATGTCGATACCGGCCTTGATCGCCAGCTTGGCGGCCTCGCGGCTGTCCTTGGCCACGCCGTGTTTGATCAGCTCGTTAATCGCGCCGTGGTCGCTGACTGCCACACCTTTGAAGCCCCAGTCCTTGCGCAGCAAATCCTGCATCAGCCACATGTTTGAAGTAGCCGGCACGCCATTGATCGAGTTAAGGGCCACCATCACGCTGCCCGCGCCTGCCTCAATGGCGGCGTGGTAAGGCGGCAGATAGTCCTGAAACATGCGTGTCGGGCTCATGTCCACAGTGTTGTAGTCCCGGCCGCCTTCTACCGCGCCATACAGGGCAAAGTGCTTGACGCTGGCCATGATATTGCCGGGCAGGGCAGGGGATGCGCCCTGATAGGCCTGCACCATCACCTTGGCGATGCGCGAGACCAGGTAGGTGTCTTCGCCAAAGCCCTCGGAGGTACGGCCCCAGCGCGGGTCACGGGCGATGTCGACCATCGGCGCGAAGGTCAGGTCGATACTGTCGGCGCTGGCTTCCCTGGCGGCGATGCGGCCGCTCAGGCCGATGGCGTCCATGTCCCAGCTGGAGGCCAGGGCCAGGCTGATCGGGAAAATCGTTCGGTGGCCGTGGATCACGTCGTACGCGAAAAACATCGGAATCTGCAGGCGACTGCGCATGGCGGCGTCTTGCATCGGGCGGTTTTCGTCGCGGCTGATGGAGTTGAACGTACCGCCGATGCGGCCCGCAGCGATTTCCTTGCGGATCATCTCGCGGGGCATTTCCGGGCCGATACTGATGAGGCGCAGTTGGCCGATCTTTTCATCGACGCTCATCTTTTTCAGCAGCTCAGCGACGAACACGTCTTTGGGGGGGAGCGGGGCGGCCGGGGTTTGAGCCCAGGCGGTGTGACTGGCCAGGCTGATGACGATGCCCAGCAAACACATATTTCTCATTGGATTCTTCTGCGCAGCCGCTCACTTGAAGCGAGGGAGACCCACGCTCGTGCAGCGATATTGTTCTGGGGAGGTATCAGGAGTACTCGAATCAAAGATTTGACCTACCTTTAGAACGGAGTATTCCTGCATGGCAGGCAGTCTTTTAGCTGATTCGCCGCGAGCAATCCAGTATTGCCGGGAGTTATTAGGCGTGGTGTGTGGTCAATAAACCCAATGTTGTTATTTCGGAGCGTTGCAAGCATGGGCATACAAAGTTTTAAAGCAGCGGGCTGGAAAGCCCTCGCCCTTCTGGCCTTGAGCAGTCTGCTGGCGGGGTGCGGGATCAACACCATTCCCACCCTCGACGAGCAGGTCAAGGCGGCCTGGTCCCAGGTGCAGAACCAGTATCAGCGTCGTTCTGACTTGATCCCCAATCTGGTCGAAACGGTCAAGGGTGCAGCCAAGCAGGAGCAGGCCACCCTGACCGCGGTGATTGAAGCGCGGGCCAAGGCCACCTCGATCCAGGTTGATGCCAGCACGCTGAACAACCCGGAAAAACTCAAGCAGTTCCAGGACGCGCAGAACCAGCTGACCGGAGCTTTGAGCCGGTTGATGGTGGTGTCCGAGCGCTACCCTGACCTTAAATCCAACCAGAACTTTCTGGCGTTGCAATCACAGCTAGAAGGCACGGAAAACCGCATCAGCGTGGCGCGGCGCGACTTTATCCTCGCGGTTGAACGCTACAACACCGAGATCCGCACCTTCCCGGGGCGTTTGTGGCATGCGGTGATGTACAGCGACCTGCCGGTGCGCTCCACATTCGAAGCCACCACCCCGGACGCCGACAAAGCGCCGGAAGTGAAGTTTTAACGGCCTTATACCGTTCCCCCCCTGTGGGAGCGAGCTTGTTGTGGGAGCGGGCTTGCTCGCGATGGAATCAACGCGATTTGCCTGACAGACCGCGCCGCATGTATCGCGAGCAAGCCCGCTCCTATAATGGATAACAAACGTTCGAGGTAGCGATGCGCGTATCAAGACTGGGGTTGGGCCTGTTGCTGTGGCTATTTATAGCCACGGCCCAGGCGCTGACCTTTCCCGCGCTCAGCGGGCGGGTAGTGGACGAGGGGCAAATGCTCACGCCCGCCACCCGCGAGCAATTGACGCAAAGCCTGCAGGCTCACGAAAAGGCCACCGGCGAGCAAGTGGTGGTGGTCACCGTGCCTGACCTGCAGGGCATGCCCATCGAAGACTACGGCTACCAACTGGGCCGTGCCTGGGGTATCGGGCAAAAGGACAAAAATAACGGCGCCTTGCTGATCGTGGCCCGCGACGACCGCAAGTTGCGCATCGAGGTCGGCTATGGCCTTGAGGATCGCCTCACCGATGCCCAGGCCTCGGTGATTATCAACCAGATCATCACCCCGGCCTTTAAAACCGGGGACTACAACCAAGGTATCAGCGACGGTGTGGGTGCCATCCTGCAAGTATTGGGCGGCACGCCTCTGGCCGAACCGGCCTACGCCAGCAGCCAGGGTGACGGCAGCGACTTTATGGCCGAGCACCCCGGGGGGGTGATGCTGCTATTTATCCTGTTTGTACTGGTGGTTGCCGCCTGTCAGTTCTATGGCATCTGCAATTCGGGTGGCAGTGGCGGTTCGCGCTCCGGTGGTTTTGGCGGTGGCGGGTTCGGCGG
>NZ_WIVQ01000042.1:0-36071 GCF_009600545.1 Pseudomonas sp. FSL R10-1339
TATTGTGGGAGCGAGCCTGCTCGCGAACGACCTTCGCGAGCAGGCTCGCTCCCACAGTTGCAGTGTTCCTGTAGCTGACGAGCGCAGCCTCGCTGCGCTCGTCAGCTGCTACGGGTATTGCGTAAATGCTCAGGTCAGTTGGCACCCGGCCAGGTATCGGACAGGCGATAGCCCTGTGGCCACGGGTCGCTCGGGTCGAGCAGGTGTTGATGGGTACCGGTAATCCACGCCCGTCCGGAGATGCACGGGTAGATCGCGACGCGCCCGGCCACTTCGGTCATGGAGTCGATGCGGCAATGAAATTCAGAGCCGATTATCGAACGGCCGATAAAGCGCTCGCCCACCTTGAGCAGCCCCTTGGCCTGCAACACCGCCATGCGCGCCGAGCAACCGGTGCCGCAGGGCGAGCGGTCGATCTTGCCCGGGCGGATCACGACCGCGTTGGCGCCGCTGGCAATACCGTTCTCATACACCACAGGCGCAGCGATCTGGCAAAACGAGATATGCGACCAGTCCGGGTTCACGGGTGGATGAAGCCCAGTTGCTCGTTGGCGGCGCGAGTGATTTTCAAACCCGTCTCAACGATGTCCCTGGCTTCATCCGGGCTGATGGCAAAGCCCAGTTCCTTGGCATCGGCGAGTACGAAGCTGTCGCCGCCATAGGCGGTGTCGACCTTGAGCGATCCCAGCCCCTCGACTTCGATCCAGGCATCCAGGCGATCTGCGAAGGAGGGCACGTTTTTGATCTCGACCCGTTGTACCTTGCCGTCTCGACAGTCGGCTACGGCCTCGATCAGGCCACCGGGAGCTTCGAGCACCAGTCGGGTTTGCGGTTCGGTCATCGGCAGGATGCCGCTATCGAGCAAGACCGTGGACACGCAGATCGAGTTGGAACCCGACATGGGCGGAGTGTCGGCCGGTTCCATAATGATCCAGGCCATTTGCGCCCGTGGATCCTTGGCCGGCACCAGCAGGTTGACGTGCCGGAACACCCCGCCGCGAGGCTCGTTGAGCACAAAATTGCGCAGGGTCTCGTCCCGGGCGATCCAGCGCGATTGCTCCCATACGGTAGCCCCGGGCGGCGGCGCCACACCGCCGACGATCACGTCACCGACCTCGCCCTCGGCGTGACAGCTGACCACATGAATGACTTTCGATGAACGCATGTTCTGCTCCTATTTGACCGACTTGAGGAAGGCCGCGGTTTCCGCGTGCACAGGGTTGCCGATGACTTGATCGGGGGTACCGATTTCGTGCACCAGGCCATTGCGAAAGAACGCCACGCGGTCGGATACATCCCGCGCAAAGCGGATTTCGTGGGTGACCAGCACCATGGTCATGCCGTCTTCGGCGAGCATGCGCATGGTGTCGAGCACCTCGCCCACCAATTGCGGGTCGAGGGCCGAGGTGGCTTCGTCGAACAACATGTAGTCCGGTGACATGGCCAGGGCGCGGGCAATGGCCATGCGCTGTTGCTGGCCGCCGGAAAGCTTGCCGGGGAAGGCCTTGAGCTTGTCGCCCAGGCCCACATGGGTCAGTTGCTGCACCGCCAGGGCCTCGGCTTCGGCCTTGCTTTTGCCCAGCACCTTGCGCGGCGCCAGCATCACGTTTTCCAGCACGGTGAGGTGTGGAAAGGCGTTCCATTGCTGGAACACGATGCCGATTTTCTGGCGCAGGTGGTTAAGGTTGGTGGCGCGGTCGTGGACTGCAATGCCGTCGACGCGGATATGGCCTTTCTGGATCGGTTCCAGGCCGTTGATGCACATCAGCAGGGTCGACTTGCCGGAGCCGGAGCCGCCGATAATCGAGACCACTTCACCCTTGTTCACGGTCAGGCTGACGCCCTTGACCACTTCGAGGTCGCCGAAGGATTTGTAGACGTTGTCGATCTCAATCATTTTCTTGCCACCTTTTTTCCAGGCGAGCACCAAGGCGCGCAACCACCAGGCTCATGACGTAATAGATAAGGCCCGCGATGCACAGCACCAGCATCGGTTCCTGGATGCGGGTGACGATGGTTTGCGAGGCGCGCAGCAGTTCGACGATGCCGATCCACATCACCAGTGCGGTATCTTTCATCACGCTGAGCACCAGGTTGAGCCAACCGGGGAAGGCCACGCGCATGGCAATGGGCAACACGATGTAGCGCAGGTCCTGCAGGTAGCTCAGGCCCAGCGAACGGCTGGCCCGGCGCACAGTAAACGGCACTGCCAGCACGCCGCTGCGCACGATCTCGGTGAAGTACGCGGCAGCGTAGACCCCCAGCACGATGCAGCCGACGCTGAAAGCGCTGATGTTCAGGCCGACGATGCTCTTGAGCGAGTTGAACAGCACGAACTGAATGAGCAAAGGCACGCTGCGAAACACATCCAGCACCCAGGCCAGCGGCAGGCTGGCCCGTGGCAGCAAGGCACGCATCAGGCCGAACAGCAGGCCGGCAACGGTGCCGAGCAAAATCGCCCAGCTGGTCAGTTGCAGGGTGACCCATGCCCCCTGCAGCAAAAACAGAAAATCGTTCCAGGTAAAGCTGGTGGAAAACATGGGCAGTCCTCAGTAACGGAACAGTCGCCAGGCCATGAGCCGGGCTGCTGCAACGATCGCCTTGGCAATCAGGTAATACAGCACCGCGGCAATGGCGAAGTATTCAAAGGTGCGGAACGTTTTGACGTTGTAGTCCTGGGTTACACCGGTGAGGTCGTTGTTCAGGCCCACGATCACCCCCAGCGAGGTCATCAGCACCGCCCAGACCATCTGGTTGGTCAGCGGGTAAAACACGATGCGCAGCAGCTGCGGTACGACGATCATGCGGTAGGTCTGGAAGGCGCTCATGCCCAGCGAGCGAGCTGCACGTACCTGGGTTTCGGGTACGGCCTTGAGCCCGCCGCGAAAGTTCTCGGCCAGGTAACCTGCGTTGTTGAAGGTGATCCCGGCCAGCAGGGCGACCCATGAACTGACATGCAGGCCCAGGGAGCCGAGCCCGAAGTACAGGACATAAATCTGGAACAACGAGGGCGTGTTACGGGCAATGGACACCCAGGCATTACCGGCGCCGCGCAGCAGCGGGTTTTTGCTTTCGCGCATCACCGTCAGGGCCAGGGCGATCAGTACACCGAAGATCATCGACAGGGCAGCGGTCTCGAAGGTCACCAGGGCACCGGCGAGCATGTCCGGCAAGGCGCGCAGGGCAGAGCGCCATTGGAAGGTATAGTCAAACATGGGGTGCGTTCTCCAGTGAGGCAGCGGCTTGCAGCCACTGCGGCAAGCGCCCGCTGGCCGTGGCGCTGCACGCCGCATCCACACACTCGGCGAGGCTGGCGAAGTGAACTCTGCGGCCCACCAGGCCGGGGGCGTAATGGGCGTATTTGCCCGAGTTGGTCATCAGGTTTCTGGCGGCTGGCGGAATCACCGGTTCACCGAGCATGCACCAGCAGGTATCGCTGATAATCACCGCACCAAAGGCTTCGATCACGGCGATATGCCCGGCGACGCGGGCCTGCTCCAGCACGGTGCGACCACAGGTGATCGCCAGTACCACGTCGGGATGACGGTGGCGGCCCTGGCACAGGCTTGCCAAACGGGCGAACTCGCTGAGGGAAAAGTGCGGGTTGCCCAGTGACACCACATCCACCCTGGCATCGCGGGCGCTGTTGAGCTCCTGCCAACTGAGCCGCAATTCCTCCAGGCTGAGCTTGAGCACCGGCAGCGGCCCATCGATCACCCGTGTCGGGTCGAGAGCTTCGGGGGTAACCCCGGCGATATGAAACAGCGCAGCGGCGCTGGTGGTGGCGAAGGCCGCACCGAATGCCTTGAGATCGTCCAGGTTCGGATGCTGCTGCTGGAGCCCGGAAACCAGCGGGATCCGGCTGCCGGCCAGGGCACCGATGTGGTAGCCGAGCAGCGGGTAGAAAGAGTCGTCAAGGTTGGACAGGGGCGGCACTTCTATGTGCAAACGGGCCTTGCGCTGATCTTCCAGATGACAGCCAATCAGCGGTGCCCGGCCGGTGAGGGCGATACAGATATCCAGATAGTCGGGGTACTTGAGGGTGCGTGCGCCGAGCACGCTGTTGGCGTAAACCACCGCGTTGGATTCGGCCCAGACAATCTGCTCGCCGGCCTTGGGCGCACTGTCGAGCAGATAAGGCGCGCAGGTGAAACTCAATTGTGCGCCCATGGCCATATAAGCATCGCCCAGCGCGCTGGCGGGTACACCGAGCGCCGGGTCGATACCCAGTTCGCGCCAACGGCGCTGATCCACGGAAATCGAATTGAGGGTGGTGGGTACCCGCACCTTGGCACCCCATGCCACCAGTTGTTGCGCAAAGCGCAAACTCGCCGGCCCGGTATAGATGCAGCCGTCGATATGGGCCTGGGTGATGTCCACCAGATATTTGGCGCCCTGGATATGCGCCATGCGCAAAACGATCTGCATGGCCACCTGAGCGGCCTTGCCTTGGCTGCCGTCGAGCAGTGCACGGTCGTGTGCGGTCAGCTCGATCGAGCTGTGTGCATCTTCGGTTGGCCTGTCGTTGCGTGGTGCCGGAGTATCGTCAGGCGTTGAATCGTAAAGGCTCAAACCGGTGCCATCGACCCTGGCGAACGCCTTGCCGCGCAATTGGCCAAAGGCTTCCTTGCCGATGCACAGCACCGGCAGGGAACGTTGGAACAGGGTCTGTGCCACCAGCACGCCAAGGGTCAGGATCTCGTCGGCCTCGGCCAGCACCAGCGCAGCAGGAGCATGGCCATTGCTGATCAGTTCCATCAGCACACTGCTGCCGGTACAGGAGCCGCGCCCGCTGGGGATTGCCAGCACACGGCCGGCCAGGCATTCGCCGCTGAGCGGGTGATGGCGGTCGATCACCTCGCCGCTGAACGGGTCGACGCCGCCCCAGAAACTCAGGCCGACCTCGGCGTACAGCAGCGGGGCGGATGCACAACCATCAACCAGGCTGCGGCCTTCAAGAGAACTTATCCCGGACATGCTGGATACCTCAGTAATAAACGTGAGGTACGGTCAGATCAGCCGGTGGAATCTCGGTCCCGACCCATTTGGTCCACAGCTCCTTGTAGCGTCCGGTGCGTACTTGCTGGTTGACGAACAGGTTCAGGTAGTTGAGCAGGCCGTACTCGTTGCGCTTGGCGCCCAGGGACACGTAATCGACCACATAAGGCGCGTTACCGGCGACCTTGAGGTTTTTGTACTTGCCTGATTTAAGGGTAGCCGCAGCCACGGTGTTGGTGACCACGGTGGCCTCGATATGGCCCTGGGCAACGGCCAGCAGGGTGTCGTTCTGCGACTGATAGGCGCGGAATGAACCGCTGCCCCAGTTTTTCACGTCTTTTTCCAGGGCGATGGCTTCATAGGTGCCGCTGGTGTTGCCCAGGGCCTTGCCCTTGAGATCTTCAAAGCTGTTGATACCGGTGTTGTCGCGGGTCAGCACCACCATCTGGAAGGCAAAGTAAGGAATGCTCAGGCCAACGGTCTTGGCCCGTTCCAGGGTGTCGGAAGTGGAGGCCACAATGACATCGGCGCGCCCGGAGACCAACGCCGGAATCCGGTCAGGGAAGGGGGTTTCAACGATTTCGGCATCGACACCGAGCACTTTTGCCAGATCGTTGCAGTAGTCCACATCAAAGCCGACGGGCTTGTTGGCCTCGTCACGGGAGCCCATGGGCGGGAAGTCCAGGGTGACAGCGCAGCGCAACTTGCCCGAACCGATAATATCGTCGAGCTTGTCGGCCTGCGCCGTGGCAATAAAGGAGGTACTGAGAACAGCGCTGAGAGCTACGGCAAGTACGGGGTTTTTCATGGAAGCCTCGGAGTCGTTGAAGGGCTGTTGATTAACGGTCTTTGGATTTCGTATACGATATTTGTTTTGCAAGGCGTGTGCCGATTTTTGCCGCAGGCCGCAATAAGTGAGCGAGCGCGGTATTTGCAGGCTTGCGTGATGGCACTCTGGTACTGGAGGGGTTGAGCGGTAGCAGGGGGGTGTTACAGAAGGGAGCATTACTGTGGGAAATGCCCCACAAAGGAACACTTGCTGGCTTTTTGGCGGTATTGGCTATTTTTTGCCCTGCGGGCAGTATGGGCGAGGTACTTTTCCCGGGAGTGTGAAGCCTATGCCTATCGATGATGACATCGGGGTGTACTACCTCAATACAGACCTGATGCTCACGGCTCCTGTTGACCTGGCACCATTGGCAGACTCAATGGCGCCTGGAGATCTGCCTGAGGTATCAATCAGTTGCCTGCATGACAGTCAGGCTGACGGCGACCTCTATCGTTCTGTTTTCGAAGCCTTTGGCCCGCAAGGCAGTTACCCCACCCCTGATGAAAGCATCAGGGCCTTGCTCGATGCCATTGAGCAATTGCCGCAAGCACTGCAGCCGTTATGGCAAGCCTGTACAAAAAAGACCCTGGATATTGGCTACAACAGCGGAGTTACACCAGGTTCTGTCAGCCACCCGATCCCGATCGATACCTTGCTGCGCATGCAGTCATTGGGGATCGACCTGTGTATTACGGTGTACTCGGTGGGGGAGTGAAGAACACGAAATCTTGTAGCCGCTGAGGAGCGCAGCGAGGCTGCGATCGATTGCGAAGCGGTCGTAAACCCTGAGCCCCGGATGTACTTGGCCCAACGCATTAACCGATTTTACGACTGCTGTGTCGCGGTGGCGCACCAAACCGATCGCAGCCTCGCTGCGCTCCTCAGCGACTACAAGCTAAAGCGTTGCGTACAGGCTCAATGGCTTTGCGGCAAATGCTCGAACAGGGTTTTGCACACGCCGGCAATATGCTCATCCAGCAACTTGACGGCCAGCTCAACATCGCCAGCGCGGCAGGCGTCAAGGATCTCCCGGTGTTCGTGATCGGCACGGTGTTTACCTGCCGACAAACTCATTTGCATACGCAGGTAGCGTTCCAGTTTGTCATTGACTGAGCGGATCAGGCTGATCATGAACGGTCGCTGCGCCGGCTCGTACAGGCAGGCGTGCAGTTCCCAGTTAAGCTCGGCCCAGCGGCCCACGTCATCTTCCCCGACAAACTCCTGGCAAATGCGTTCGGCACGGGCAAAGGTGTCTGCGGTCATGTTGGGAATGGCCAGGCGCAGCAGTTTGTCTTCAAGGAGCATGCGCACTTCGAACATCTGCGCCAGTTCGGCCTCGGAAATGCGCGTGACCATGGCGCCGCGGTTGCGCTGGAACATCACCAGCCCTTCAGCTTCAAGTCGCTTGAGGGCTTCGCGCACGGGGATTTTGCTGACATTGAACTGGCGGGCGATATCATCCTGGCGAATCGGTTCATCTTCAGCGAAATGCCCGGCGACAATCGCATCGCGCAAATGCAGGGTGATGATTTCCGATGTGGAAGGCGAATTGCCGAGGTCGGGTGCATTGAGTTTTGGATGGGCCACGGTGGTCATCATTCGCTTGTAAAAGATATATGGTATACGAAACTCAGCGGGTAAGCCTTGTACCAGTCGCCCTGCGGCCTGTTACCTGGCACGGGTCAGCCTGCAAATGCCAGCACATTACAGGCTAGCCTGAGCCCGACTGAAGGCTGGCGACGTAGTCGGGTTAATCCTTAACCTGCTTGATGTCCTTGCGCAGGGGTTCCCCTGCAAGGTGTCAAAAAAACACCTCATCAGGCACCGGGTCATCGCGACCTGATATGCGCTTCCAGGCCCTGTCCATTGCTGCTTTCCTGAGCCATGAGCTTGACAGCGAAGCTGTAGGCATCCGTAATAGGAGAAAATGTTAACGTTAACTTAAATAAGAACAAGAGGGACACCCATGCAACGGACGGTCAAGCGTGATTACTGGCTTATCAGCGGTTTGCTGTTTTTTTTCTTTTTTTCATGGTCTTCCAGTTACTCGCTTTTTTCCATCTGGTTGCATCAGGTCATCGGCCTCAATGGCGCGCAGACCGGCTATGTATTTGCCGCGAATGCAATCGCAGCACTGCTGATCCAGCCGTTCTACGGGGCATTGCAGGACAAGCTCGGCCTGTCCCGCAAGCTGCTGGTATGGATTGGCCTGCTGCTGTGCACCGCCGCACCCTTCGCGATTTATGTCTATAGCCACTTGCTGGCTCAGAACGTAGTGCTCGGCGCAGTGGTGGGGGCGGTTTTCCTGGCCTTTGCCATGCTGGCCGGGGTTGGCGTGATCGAAAGTTATACCGAACGGTTGTCACGGCACGTGGGTTTCGAGTTCGGCACCAGCAGGATGTGGGGTTCCCTGGGCTGGGCTGCGGCCACCTGCATTGTGGGTGTGGTGTTCAACATCAACCCCAATATTGCCTTCTACATGAGCAGTGCTGCCGGCGTGGCGTTTTTGCTCATTCTGTTTCGACTGGACCTGAGCCGGTTCAACCAACCCGGCTGCGCCAGCGGCGCAAGTGGCGCTGCACCCGTATCTGTCGGTGATCTATGGCAATTGCTCAAGTTGCCGCGGTTCTGGGCCTTCAGTGTCTATCTGACCGGGGTGTGCGGGATTTACATGATCTACGAGCAGCAGTTTCCGGTGTATTTCTCGTCGTTTTTTGCGACCCCGGAACAGGGCATTCAGGCCTATGGTTACCTGAACTCATCCCAGGTCCTGCTGGAGGCCGGCTTGCTCCTGGTTGCCCCTTGGGTGGTTGGCCGTACCGGTGCGAAATACGGGCTGATCCTGGCGGGCAGCATCATGTTTTTTCGCATTCTGGGTTCCGGCCTGGCTACAGAAACCTGGGCCATCGCCGTGTTCAAGATGCTGCATGCGGTTGAGGTGCCGATCCTGCTGGTCTCGGTGTTCAAATATATTGCGTTCAATTTCGACCCGCGCCTGTCTGCCTCGATCTATCTGGTGGGCTTTCACTTCGCCCAGCAACTCACCGCCATGCTGCTGTCGCCCTTGGTTGGCTACGGTTATGACCAATACGGATTTGCCGATGTTTACCTGGCCATGTCCGCTCTGGCTGGCGCCTGCCTGCTGCTGTCCTGGACCCTGCTGCGCAACGATCCACGGCAACCACCGGGCAAAAACGCTGTTGCCGAAGCGCTGGCATTACCCGCCATCACTCAATCAGTTACCCGTTATGAACCCTGACAAGGACCACCCCATGCACGCTGCACGGCTGGACATGGCCCATCGCGCCATTGAACAAACACTGCCCGAACGCGGCAACGACTATCGCCTCGCCTATCACCTGGCCCCGGCAGCCGGGTGGATGAACGACCCTAACGGCCTGGTGTTCTTTCGCGGCCAATACCACATGTTTTATCAGCATCATCCTTTTTCTGCACAATGGGGCCCCATGCACTGGGGGCACGCCAGCAGCGACGACCTGGTGCATTGGCAGCATTTGCCCATCGCCCTGGCACCGGGTGACAGTTATGACCGTGATGGCTGCTTCTCAGGCTCTGCAGTGGTACTCGATGACACCCTGTACCTGATCTATACCGGTCACATCTGGTTGCAAGAGCCGGGTGATGACCAGCACATCCGTCAGGTCCAGTGCCTGGCCAGCAGCACCGATGGCATTACCTTTATCAAGCACGGGCCGGTCATCGACACACCGCCTGACCCGGCCATCATGCATGTTCGTGACCCAAAGGTGTGGCAGCGCCACGGGGCCTGGTGGATGGCGCTGGGGGCACGCCTTGGGGATGACCCGCAGTTGCTGCTCTATCGTTCAGATGACCTGTTGCACTGGGACTTTCTGGGCTGTGCGCTGCAGGGGCAACGTGAACTTGATGGGTATATGTGGGAGTGCCCGGATATTTTCGAGCTGGAGGGGCGCGATGTGTTGCTGTACTCGCCCCAGGGCTTGAAGCCCTGCGGATATGACAATTGGAACCTGTATCAGAACAGCTACCGCATGGGGCAACTGGACGACAAGGGTGTGTTCAAACCCGGTGGCCCGCACCATGAACTCGATCATGGCCACGATTTCTATGCTGCCCAGACCTTGCTCGCACCAGATGGCCGTCGCTTGTTATGGGCCTGGATGGACATGTGGGAAAGCCCGATGCCCAGCCAGGCCGAGCACTGGTGCGGGGCGCTGACATTGCCCCGTGAAGTCAGTCGCGACGGTGATCGACTGCTGATGCGTCCGGCCCGCGAGCTGATTGCATTGAGGCAGGCGGGGCAGGTGCTGCAGATAGGTGCGCTGAAGTCTGCCAATCAGTTGCTGGATACCTGGGGGGCGCTGCTGGAGATTGAACTTGAGCTGGATATTGCCGCCAGCAGCGCTGAACATTTTGGTCTGGCATTGCGCTGCAGCAATGACCAGCAGGAGCGTACCTTGCTGTATTTTGATGCCATGGCCCGGCGCCTGGTGCTCGACAGGCAACATTCCGGCGCCGGGGTGAGCGGAGTTCGCAGTGTACCGATCGCGGCAGGGCAGACACGTATTGCCCTGCGAATTTTTCTCGATCGTTCATCCATCGAAGTGTTCGTCGACGATGGCGCCTGGAGCCTGAGCAGCCGAATTTACCCAAAGGCCGACAGCCTTGCGCTGCGGGCTTATGCCGTCAATGGCACAGGCCATTTTGGCGAGGCCCTGGTGTGGGGGCTGGCGGATCTGAAGCTATGAAGTCGGGCCTTTTGGCGCAGGGCGCGCCGTCCTTGCTCATGCTGTTCTGACGCTATCAGGCATGACATCATGCCCGGTCAGACACGTATGGCGCGTACCCATGGCTTCAGTAAAAGATGTTGCACGGCTGGCGGGGGTTTCCCTGATGACCGTTTCCAGGGCCCTCAACACCCCGGGAAAGTTGAATCAGGAGACCCTGGCCAAAGTGCTGCAGGCCGTCGAGACCCTGGGTTATGTGCCCAGTCTTTCTGCGCGCAAGACCCGCGGCGGCCACTCCAGTGGCAAGACCATTGGCATCTTTGCCCTGGATACGGCCACCACTCCTTTTGCCGTTGAAATGCTGCTCTCGATGGAGCGTACGTCCCGCGAGCATGGCTGGAACGTGTTTATCCTCAACGTGTTTGAAGCCCCGCCCTGCCAGAAGGCCATCGAGTTGATGCTCTCCCATCAACCGGACGGCATCATCTTCAGCGCCATGCAGCTTCGCCGGGTGGACATTCCGCAGGTACTGCGCAGCATACCGCTGGTTCTGGGCAATTGCGTCAGCACCGAAACCGGCATTGCTTGCTATATATCAGACGATGAAGACGGGCAGTATCAGGCGGTACGCCAAGCGCTGCGACAGGGCTACCGCCGTCCGCTCTGCATAAACCTGCCGCAAAGCAGTATGGCCTGGGGGTTGCGCCAACGCGGACTGGCCCGCGCTCTGGACGAGGCCGGGATCAGTGCCGCGCAACTGCCTCAGTTCGACCTGCCCGACGATGACGGCTATCAGCACACCCTTGTGGTGCTGGAGCAACAGCTGCTAGCGGGTAATGGAACTCCGCCCTTTGACCTGCTGATTTGCGGCAACGACCGGATTGCCCTGGTGGCGTATCAGTATCTGCTCAGTCGCGGCTTGCGTATTCCGCACGATGTGGCGGTACTGGGGTTTGACAATATGGTGGGGGTTGCCGAGCTGTTTTACCCACCCTTGAGCACCGTGCAGTTGCCGTATTACGAAATGGGTCGCCGCGCGGCACTGCATCTGATCGAAGGCCGGGACGACTGCGCCATCCACAAGATTGCCTGCCCGCTGGTTGAGCGCGACTCCTGCTGACCCGTTCGGGGGGTAAATCCAGGCATGGAATCTGGTAAGGCCAATTCATTAAAAAAATAATTGGTCTTGCCAATATTTTTTCCTCCGTGTAGTTTTCGAGCCGCACCCATTGTGGTCTCGCCAATACCCGGTAGCCCTTGCGCTATCGACGGAGAATAAAAAATGCTGACTGTGATCTGTAACGAACCCCGCTTGCTCACCACCCTCGAAAGCCCTATTCCCGAGCGTCGCCCCGGTGAAGCCCTGATCAGGATCAAACGCGTGGGTGTGTGCGGTACCGACTTGCACATCTTTACCGGTAACCAGCCGTATCTGGAGTACCCGCGGGTGATGGGCCACGAATTTTCCGGCATCGTCGAGGCCAGCGAAGAGGGCAGCGCCCTGGTGCCGGGCGATGTGGTCTACGTGATGCCTTACATTTCGTGTGGTACGTGCATCGCCTGTCGGCAGGGCAAGACCAACTGCTGCTCGCGCATCCAGGTGCTGGGTGTGCACTGTGACGGTGCCTTTACCGAGTACCTGAGTGTCGCCCATCAGTTCATCCACAAGGCCGTCGGGGTGACCCTGGACCAGGCCGCAATGATCGTATTCCTGTCCATTGGCGCCCATGCGGTGCGCCGTTCGAACCTTCAGGCCGGGCAACGCACGCTGGTAGTCGGTACCGGTCCGATCGGCATGGCCGCGGCGATTTTTGCCGGCTTGCGCGGAGCGCAGGTCACGGTGCTGGATACCCGTGACGACCGTCTGGATTTTTGCCGCAAACATCTGAATATTCACGCCGCGGTGAAGATTGGCGACGGCGATAAAGATGCGCTCGCCGACCTTACCGATGGCGATTTTTATGATGTGGTTTTCGATGCTACCGGCAACGCCCGGGCCATGGAGCGTGGCTTTGAATTTATCGCCCACGGTGGCACCTACGTGATGATCTCGGTGGTGCGTGACACGATCACCTTCTCCGATCCCGAGTTCCACAAGCGCGAAGCCACCCTGATGGGCAGCCGCAATGCCACCGTCGAAGATTTCCGCTATGTGGAGCAATGCCTGCGCGACGGCCTGATCCCCGATCAGGCGCTCAACACCCACCGTATTCCCCTCAACGAAGTGGCCAGCCGTTTCTCCACGCTGCTGGATCCGCAGCAGGGCGTGGTCAAGGCCATTATCGAGTGCTAGCAGCGCACCCTAACCGTTGAGGAACCAGCATGAAAATGAGCAACCCTGGATTACTTGTACTGACTGGCGGTGATGATGTGGCGGTGGCGCGCGGCGACATTGCCAAGGGTCAGCAACTGTTTGCCGATGGCCTGAGCGTGACTGCGCTGGCCGATATCCCTGCGGGGCACAAAATCGCCCTGCGTGCCGTTGCCCAAGGGCAGTTGGTGCGCAAATACGGGCAGTCCATCGGCCAGGCGAGTGCAGCCCTGCACCCTGGTGATCATGTTCACGTGCACAACCTGCAGATGCCGCAGACCAGCACGAACCACACGCTGGCCAACGTGTACCAACCCACCGTCCAGGATGGCGGCGGTGCCCGCTTTGCCGGGTATGTCCGTGCAGACGGGCGTGTCGGTACGCGCAACTACATCGGGGTGATTTCCAGCGTCAACTGCTCGGCAACCGTATGCAAGCAGATTGCCGCGGCATTTGATGCGGGCTACCTGCGCGACTATCCCAATGTGGACGGCGTAGTGGCAATCACCCATGACAGCGGCTGCGGTATGGGCGCCAAGGGCGAGGGCATCGAGATTCTCAAGCGCACCCTGCGTGGCTATGCCGATCATGTCAATTTCGCCGGTGTACTGGTGATCGGCCTGGGCTGTGAAGTCAATCAACTGGCCCCGCTCATGGAACAATTGGCCGAGCGCAACGCGGTGCTCAAAGCAGGCCTGGTGATCCAGGACGCCGGCGGTACCCGCGAAACGGTGCAACGCGGCAAAGAGCTGGTCAACGCCATGCTCGATCAGGTCAACCGCCAGCAACGCAGCAGCGTGTCGGCCAGCCACCTCACCGTAGGCCTGCAATGCGGTGGCTCGGACGGTTATTCGGGGATTACCGCCAACCCGGCGCTGGGTGCGGCGGTCGACCTGTTGGTGCGCCACGGCGGTACCGCCATTCTCTCCGAAACACCGGAGATCTATGGGGCAGAACATCTGCTGACGGCCCGCGCAGCGTCAGCGCAGATTGCCGACAAACTGATGGGCCGTATCCACTGGTGGGAGGCCTATGTACGCCAGCATGACGGCGACATGAACAACAACCCTTCGCCGGGCAACAAGGCCGGAGGCATAACCACCATCCTCGAGAAGTCCCTGGGTGCAGTGGCCAAGGCGGGGTCTACCGGCTTGATGGCGGTCTATGAATATGGCGAGACAGTCCAGCATAAAGGTCTGGTGTTTATGGACACGCCCGGCTATGACCCGGTGTCTGCCACTGGCCAGGTGGCGGGTGGTGCGAATCTGATCTGCTTTACCACTGGTCGTGGTTCTACCTATGGCTGTAAACCAACGCCATCGCTGAAAGTTGCCACTAATACCCGCCTGTTTGAGCGCATGGCGCTGGACATGGATTTCAATGCCGGAACGATTGTCGATGGCGAGGAATCGGTGATCGAGGCGGGCGCACGCCTGTTCGCACTGATGCTCACAACCGCGTCAGGCGGCAAAACCTGCAGCGAGGAAAACGGCCTTGGCGACAACGAATTTGTGCCCTGGCAAATTGGCGCGGTGATGTAACACCCTCACGTCCAAAGGCTGGCTCCAAGCTTTGTGCAGCGCACACGGGCCTGTGTGGTAGCCTTTGGCATCATTTTTTGGACGCTGCCTCGATGGTCTCCACCTTTGCTCCTTCAGAGCGCAAGCTCTATCAGAAAATCGCCGACCGATTGCGCGACTACATCGTCCAGGGTGACTTCAAGGTGGGCTCGCGCCTGCCTCCCGAGCGCGATTTGACCCAGTTGCTGGGCGTCTCGCGCCCGTCGTTGCGCGAGGCCCTGATTGCCCTGGAAATCGAAGGCAGCATCGAGATCAGAATGGGCTCGGGGGTCTATGTGGCTGCCCGACCGAGCGAAGGCGGCGCCCGTACCGGCACTCATGGCGAGAGCCCGACTGAACTGATGCAGGCCCGCGCGCTGATCGAGGGCGAAGCGGTGGTACTGGCCTGCATGCACGGGAAAAAGAGCGACTACCGTTACCTGAAGGAGTGCATTGATGCCATGCGCGCGAGCATCGAAGCGAACCGTCCGCCGCTGGAAGACGACCGAAAGTTTCATCATCGCCTGGCAAAGATGACCGGCAATGGTGCGTTGGTGCGCATCATTACTGCGCTGTTCGATGAGCGTCACAGCCCGATTTCTGCGCAGTTGAGCGAGCGTTCGGAAAACCACGGCACCTGGGATGCCGCGGTGGTCGAGCACGAGGCCATTTTGCAGGCCCTGGAATGCAAGGATGTGATTGCTGCCCAGACTGCCATGCGCCAGCATTTGCTGTGTTCCCAGGCGCGCTGGCTGGGGACGCTGGAAGCCCGGACAGGGGATTAGAGACAGACCGCAAAGCCGTGTAGAACCATCCACAGGCCTGAGAAACATTGTTGGTAAAGCAGCAATAATCCGTTGTGGCTACAAGGTTATCGACGAAGATGAAATTTCGTCCGAGTGCGCAATCGGCCACAGAAAATATCCTCTGCAGGCCTTAATCTTGACGTTTTTGTCGTATGCGCGGATTGCCCATGTCTTCAGTTGTCGATGGTTTGCCCAGTAACAAACGCCTGCCTGCCGTGATCGCGATCTCCCTGGGGATTGGTATGGCGACCCTCGATACCGCCATCATCAACACCGCCTTGCCAACCCTGGCCGAAGGCATCGGCACTGACTCCGCCTCGGTAATCTGGGTAGTCAACGCTTACCAACTGGCGACCATTGCCGCAGTGTTGCCGTTTGCTTCCCTCAGCGACGTGTTGGGCCATCGCCGGGTGTTTCTCGGCGGCCTGCTGGTGTTTATCCTGGCCTCCCTGTTCTGCGGCCTGGCGTGGTCGCTGCCCACGCTGACTGCCGCGCGGGTGGTGCAAGGGCTGGGCGCTGCGGCGATCATGAGTGTGAATATCGCGCTGTTGCGCCACATCTATCCGGCAAAAATTCTGGGCAGGGGGCTGGGTTATAACTCGCTGGTGGTGGGGCTGGCCTTCACTCTGGGGCCCACGGCTGCATCGGCCATCCTGTCGGTGACGACCTGGCATTGGCTGTACCTGATCAATGTGCCTTTGGGGCTGCTGGCCGTTGTACTGGGCTTGCGCTCGTTGCCGGAGATTCCCAGAAGCGGACACGCGTTTGACCGGCTGGCCGCGATATTGTGTGCCGGGCTGTTTGCCTTGCTGGTGCTGGGGCTGGGTTCGGCGGTACATGGCGCCGAGGGCGATTTAAGCCTGGGGCTGATCGGCGTGGCGCTGGTGTGCGGGGTGTGGCTGATGCGCCGTCAGGCTGCGCATCCGGCACCGATGCTGGCGATTGATCTGTTCAAGCGGCCACTGTTTGCCTTGTCCTCTCTGACCGCGATCTGTGCGTTCAGCGCCCAGGGGCTGGCGTTTGTTTCGCTGCCTTTTCTGTTGCAGACGGCGCTTGGCCACAGCCAGGTGGCTACCGGTTTTTTGATGACGCCGTGGCCCGCGGTGGTGGCGATCATGGCGCTGATTGCCGGGCGTCTGGCCGACCGCGTATCGCTGGCATTGCTGTGTGGGATCGGTCTGTTGATGTTGAGCGCAGGCATGGCGGCGCTGGCGTTGTTGAGCGAAGGCGCTTCGACCTTTGATATTGGCTGGCGCATGGCGTTGTGTGGCGCCGGTTTCGGGTTTTTCCAGTCGCCCAACCTCAAGGCGATCATGACCAGTGCGCCGCTGGCCCGCAGTGGTGGTGCCAGCGGCATTGTCGCCACGTCGCGGTTGCTGGGGCAGACACTGGGCGCGTCACTGGTGGCGCTGTGCTTTCACTTGTCTGCGGTCAGCGGCCCGTACCATGCATTGTGGCTGGGCTGCGCTTTTGCCCTGGCGGGTGCGTTGGCCAGTGGCCTGCGTTTGATGCAGCAGCCCGGACAGGCTTGAGGTGCGGGAGAGTCAAAAGTAGGACTCTCGCGGTGGGCTATTGATCCGGCAAGCTTTCTCAGCCGTCAGAGCGCCATGACCATTTCATGCCAGGCCATGCCGCCATGCCCGGAGGGCGATGGCTGGACGTACTGATAGTCCATGCGGGTATAGAGAGGCACATGCTGTTGTTTGCACATCAGATGGATCGAGTGCTTGCCCTGGTTGCTCATCTGCCTGACAAACTCATTCATGAGCAGCCTGGCAAAGCCCTTGCCCTGGTGTGCGGGGGCAACCACTACGGACATGATTACCACATTGGGTGCAACAGGGTCGTGGCCGATCAGCTCCTTGAAAGCCTCATCCGACATCACGACGTTGTAGGCACAGCCGCTATTGATAAACCCGACGATTTCCCCAGCCTGCTCAAGCACAAGAAACCCTTGGGGATACTGGGCGATTCGCGTTCGGATCTTCTCCAGGGTGGCTGCTTCATCGCCTTCATAGGCCGAAACCTCGATCTGATAGCAGGATTCGGCATCCTGGAGCGTTGCCTGCCTGAAGAGGGGCTCGGGTATGACCATGGCTTAATCCCCGGTGGTTGGTGTGGTGTCCTGCTCCGATTGCTCGGCCAGCTTCAGGCGGTCAGCCTTGCTGATGTACGGGTTCTTGTTCTTCGGGGCCAGCTTGGCGTTGGCCTTCTTGGCATTGGCCTTCAATATCTGGTTGATTTTTTTACGACGGTTCATGGTTGCTGCTCGGTGTGTGGGGCGTAGGGCAGCGATTTTACAGGGGTTATGCAGCGCTCTGAGTATTATTGTCTGAAAATTTGTTCAATGGCCGCAATTGGGTATGCGTAACGCAAGCATGGGCTCGCGTGACTATAAGTAACTAATCGTAAAGGTCATGGATGTGTTGGCTGTGCCAAATCCCAACTCTTGACCTTCGAGGCGAATATAGGCGGCGCTCAGCGGGATCTTGAAGTCGCCGCCTTGTACATCGTAAGCGCTGAAGACATGCGCCTTGTCCAGAGCCAACGGGGTGCCATCACCATCCATTATCCGTAGCCCGACGCCCTTGGCGCCGGACGCGCCGTCCAGCGCAACCAGGCCATTTTCCCTGTCGATAACGGGGGTATTGGCTTGCAGCGAATAGGTCACCTTGTCGATGCCTTGGGGGCATGCATTGAGGGCAATATCGAAGTTTACGGGGTGTGTCTGGCCTCGACTGCCTGTGACTTCACTGGCCACATAATCGCCCATATTCACTGAGACATCGGGGGTTTTGCAGGATGATGCGGAGATGATCAGGCTGCCGGTCATGGTTACGTTATGAGTGACCAGTGTCCCGTAATTGATCGTACCGACTGTAAAAGGACCTATAACCGAGCCGTGTTTGATGGTGCCGATTTTCACAAATCGGTAAATAAACCTCACCCCGTAAGCACCCCCTACGTTTGTCGGACGGTGGGTTCTGTCGCCAAACACATTGATTGTGTATTTGGGGTCATCGTAGGAACTGAACATCTGCAGTGCAATGCCGCTGTTTTTTATCGGGAATATATACCCGCTCGCCGGCGCCGGCCCTAATGCAGGATTTGGAATCAGGCCGATGGGCGTAATGCTGTCACACGTTATATTGTTGGTTTCACGCGCTATATAAGAGCTTTCATAGACCGTACGGTCATGTTCCAGGTCGGCAGGGATACTGATAATGCCAGGGCCTTTGAGAAGAACTTCAGCTGCTGTGAGGGGGTTGTTTCCGCGATTGAAATGGCAGTCAGCGAATGAGTCTGTGTACCCGAAGAGTAAAAGCAGGGCCAGTAACGGCAAGAGCTTTACATGACTTGTTTTTTGTATTGCACCTGAGAGGATGCGTGTTGTTGCGTGTGTATGGATATATGTTTGTCTGCGCTGCACAGTAGCTCCAGGGTAGTTCATTCAGATCGCAGGATGCGAGTTATAAATAGCTGATCGTAAACGTCAGGGATGTATTGGCGGTACCAAATCCCAATGTTTGGTTGTCAAGTTGAATATAGGCGGCACTCAGCGGGATTTTGAAGTTGCCCCCTCGAACATCATAAGCGCTGAAATCATGGGCTTTGTCCAAAGCCAGAGGTGTTCCATCGCCGCCCATTATTCGCAGCCCGATGCCTTTGGCGCCGGACGCACCATCCAGTGCGACGAGGCCAGTTTCCCTGTCGATAACAGGCGTGTTGGCTTGCAGCGAGTAAGTCACTTTGTTGATACCGTCGGGGCATTCATTGAGCGCAATATCAAAGCTTACGGGTTGGGTCTGGCCTCGGCTGCTCGTCACTTCACTGGCCACGTAATAACCCATGTTCACTGAAACATCGGGGCTTTTGCAGGATGATGCGGAGATAATCAGGCTGCCGGTCATGGTCACGTTGTGAGTGACCAACGTTCCGTAATTTATCGTCCCGACCGTGAAAGGGCCGATTACCGTGCCATGCTTGATGGTGCCGATTTTTACAAACCTGTAAATAAACCCTGTCCCGTAAACGCCCCATGAGTTTGTCCGGTACACGGTTCTGTCGCCAAACACATTGATTGTGTAATCGGGTTCTGCATAGTTATTGAATATCTGCAGAGCAACGCCGCTGTCGTTAATCGGGAATAGATACCCGCTCGCCGGTACCGGCCCTAACGCAGGATTTGGGATCAGGCCGATGGGCGTAACGTTGTTACAGCTAATACCGTTGGTGCCGCGTGCTATATAAAAGCCTTCATATATCGTACGGTTGTTTTCAAGGTCGGTGGGTATGCTGATAACGCCGGGGCCTTTTAGCAGAACCTCAGACGGCGTGAGGGGATTTCTACCTTCATTAAAACGACAGTCTGCGAATGCGTCCGTGTGGGTAATGAGTAAAAGCAGGGCAAGTAACGGCAGGAGCTTTATAGGTTTTATGTGTGTGTTGTACATAAGCGTGCCTTTTCCAGTTTGAGAATCAACGCCCCTCGGTGCCGGGCAAGCAAATCAGCTTGAAGCGTTCGTAGTTCACCTTTTCCTGCTTTGGTGCCAGTGCATAGGCCGCCTGGCATTGCTTGCCTTGCCATTTGATGGTCAGCGTGGCGCTGTCGTCCTCGACCATGGCCAGGGCTTTGCCCGTAGGGTCGGAAATCGCCAGTTGCACACCCTTGGCGTCTTCCACCGAGGCACCGAACGGGATTGAGCGGTTTTGTGCATCGACCAGTTCAAACTGAATCCGCCGGCCCTTGCGGCCCTCGAAGCGTGCCACCACCACCGCGCCTCGGCGCGGCACCAGTTGTTGGGTGGCGCTATCAAGTTCAACGTCACCGCCCAGGTTACGGGTGTCCAGGCTCAACCAGTTCACCCGGTATGGCTGGGTGTTGGGAATAACGGCGTAACCGTTGTTGCCGGTCGTGACCCCCGAGTGCGTGCTGATCTCGACGCCGGATATTCCCGCGACTTCGACCAGGGCGAAGGTTTCACCTACGGTTTGCCCAAGGTTGACCCCGCCGCCGTGGGCGATTACCGAGCCGGAGACGTTCACGTTTTGGGAGTCAAAGCCCCTGCCTTTGCTGTAGCCGACACTGATGTCGGCTATCGATGTGCGGGTGTTCACACTGAGAGAGCCGGATTCACCACCCTGACTGCTGTCACCGGCCTGGACTGAGTAAAACGAATCACTGTTGTCCGACAGATAACCACTGACCCCTAATTGTGTGCTGTTGCCGCTGCGGTCACTTGTGGTGGACACAAAGGCCCGTGGCGACCGGGGGCGAGAGCCCAGCGGGAAAGAGACCGAGAGGTTGACCTGATTGTCCGTGTTCGACACGCCGCGTTCATCAATATCCAGGCTCCTGCTCGCACTCAGGCTGTAGTTGAGTTCGCCCCAGTTGTTGCTGTAACCCGCAGAGAAAGTGCGTGAGCCACCCCGGTTCCAATAGCGCTGGTCGGTGCCGTTGATATAGAGCGAACCATATTGTCGTGTCCCACCCAGGGTCTGGTTGACGGTCAGGTCGGTGCGGGTTTTAGAGCTGCCACTGCGCGGCCTGATGCCCTCACTGATGTCTTCAACATGATCGCTGAAGCTGCGATAGCCTTCTGTGGAGTAGCGATAGGCGGCCAGGGTGAAGCTGGTATCGGTGCCGGTGAATGTTTTTGCATAGAGCGCCCGCACGCTGTTGCCCTGGGTGGTTTTACCCTGGGCGCGGCTGGATGACTGGGTGAGATCGAATGAGACCGCGCCAAGGGAAGTGTTCTTCGCGGCTCCGAGCGAAAACGCCTGGAAATTTTCACTGGCTTGCAGGCCCGCAATACCTGTCAGGTTGCTGTTTATGCCATAGGCGGCGGTGCTGCTGACAAAGGAGGGCGATGCTGCGCCCTCGGCGTTGCTGGCGTATTGGCCAGCAGACACACTGTATTTGAGCTGCCCTTCGCGAACCATCGTGGGAAGCGCGGAAAAAGCCTGTTTGCTGATTCTGCGACGACCGTCGGCTTCGATAATCACCACCTCCAGATCACCGTTGGAACCCGTAGGGTATATATCGCTGATCTCGAACGGACCAGGCGGCACGGTAGTGGTGTAAAGAATGTAGTTGTCCTGACGAATCTCGACCACCGCATTGGAATCGGCGACACCGCGAATGATCGGCGCATAACCCCGTTCGCTGTCGGCACGCATGCCTTCATCCGAGGCCAGTTTTACCCCGCGATAACGCACGCTGTTGAACAGCTCGGTATCGGAGAAGATCTCCCCGGCACTGAACTGCCCCTTGAGAGCGGTAACGTCACGCTGCACGTAACTGCGATTACTCTTGAATGTGTTTGCATGACCGGTGCGGGTGCTCAGATTCGACTCGTTGCGCAGGCGCCATGCGCCCAGGTTGATGCCATTGCGCATGCTCAAGTTGTTGGAGACCTGTGTGCTGAACTCAGTGGAGCTGCGGTTGCTGTTGAACTGATAGTTGATAAACCCGGCCGGAACACCTTCGTCCCATAGTTCTGGGTCCACAAAACCACGCAAGCCTCGAGCCATTGCCAATTGCGGCACGCTGAAATAAAGCCGTAAGCGGCTGGAGTCGTAGCGCCACGTAGCTTTATCAATCATGGACGTCAGGTCATGGCAGGCTTGCGGTAACTCGGGATCAAGCAACCCCTGGTCTTGCAGCTTTTGTAGATCAACGCCAAGTTGTTGAATCAGATCAACCGTCATGCACGGCTCGACCTTGCCGTTGTGCGCGTTGGGCGCGAACTCGATATCCCTGCGACCCACCAGTACGTCATTACTGTATAAGTCGACCCGGTATTTTCCTGGTAATACACGGTGGGTGCTCAACAGTGTGTGCAGGTCCACCGAGGCTCCACCCTGGAAAAAAGTGGTGTTGTAAACTTCTTCTTGTGGCTGTGCCGGTTCTTCGCCCCAAGCCATGCTCGACAGTGTGATAGTAACGACCAAATACAGCGGGTGAATAGTGCTGATTGTAGGGGAGGCATCTGTGCGGGCGCGTTTTTCTACGCAACTATCATGCGTGTGATTATTGGAGAAAAACATATGGATAGCCTATGTCGTCAATATGACGTATGCCGTCATAAAGTGTGCGAATAATAAAGCTCGAGGCATAGCCGTTGGGGCAGGTGATTTATTGTTGATCTTGGACTTCTGCTGGGGTTGCCGAACTCATTGACTGGAAGTTCACGGTTGTTTCAAATTTCTGCAGGGCGCCATAATCATTGATGCTTGCAAATCGCAATGAAGGCGATAAAGACAGGGGCGCAGCTTTTAACTTGAACGTTCTGTCCTCGCCAGGAGCGATCATGGTGGCGCCGATAATCAATTCGGCTTTATCGCTCTTGCCCACTTCAAGGTCAGCTAATGACACATGGTAATGGCCAGGATTATTGACCTTTAGAAGGGTTTGCCCGCCCTCGTTTTGCAGTTTCCATTTTAGTTGCGCAGGCGCTTTGGCTGCTTCGCCAGGTAAATCCGCTGGCCGAAAAAAAATTTTGACCCGTTGACGCACGGCTAATTGCAATATGTTGGCGTCGCTTGCACTGGCTTGCGGTATTTCCTGAACGTTGAGCCATACGACCGATTCTTTGTCGATCGGCATGCCTCCACCTTCGTAAAGAATACGCAGTAATTGTTGTTGATTGGCCGCGACACGGGCCAGCGGTGGAGTGATAGCAAATGGCAGCGATGTATTTTCAGCCAGGTCGCTATCGATCCATGACTGCACCAACACGTTTTGCCCCCCATTGCGTACCGTGATATTGGCTTCTTTGCGTGAGCCATCAAATATCACCCGTGTTGCACTTAACGAAATGCTCGCGAATGCTTCAGTGGTGACAAACAGACTGATAGCACTTAGAAAAACAGGGATTGAACGTCGCATCATAGGTGTGGCCCAAAAAATGTAAGTGGGGGAAGGGGAGGCCCGACAGCCTCCGCCCTGTATCCAGATTTATTCGTACTGAAGTACAAATGGCAGTGTTGCGTTACCTGTACCGGCAACGGCGGTTGCTGCATCACCCGTGGTGACGTAGGCAGCGGCGAATGACAAGGTGCCGCCACCACCGACGGCTTTCTCGCCGCTAAGACCGGTTGTGACCAAGGCAGTGGTGTCTGAGGTCAGGTCTATCAAAGCACCATCACTGTCAAGCAGGGCGATACCCACCCCTTTGGCCGCATCTGTGCCTTGCAGCTTCAACACTTTTTTACCTGTAACCAGGCCAGAGCCCCCGTTGAGGCTTGGTTTGAACACCATTGATACTTTGGTGCCAGCATTACAGTTGACCTTCAAGTTAAAGTCATTGGCGCTGATGCGCCCGGCGTTAGGGGCTGTATCGCTGCCCATGTCCTTGATCGATACGTTGCCCATATCAACAGAAATAACTTTGTCTTTACCGGTGCTGCCGTCAACAGAACAAGCATCATTGTTAATGAAGCCCATAAAGTTGATCTGGCCACTGCCACCTTTAACTGTAACAGGCTCTGCAAAAGTAGCGCCGGAAGCGGCGAGAGCCGACAGGCTGAGAATGGCAAGGTAGAGCTTTTTCATGTTGATATCCTTAAGGTTGTAGTGTGTTCAGCGAACTGCGGAGTCCATGTTAGGGGGGCGTTCTGCTGCTGTCTTTGAGGATTGCCTTAAAATAATATTTCAGGCGGGGCACAACTTTATATATAAGCAAGGTGCCGTGCAGCCATGATCGTTTTGAGGCAAATCCTAGTGTGTATTCCAGGTGCGCTCGTTATATTGATCTATGCGTCGCAGGCGCTGTCCGATCGTCGACGTGCATTAGAACAGGCGTATCAGAAACCGCTTTTATGAATATTAAAATTATCTTTTGAAGTTTTCCTTCTGTCTGCTCCAGTCAATGCGGCGGGCAAATTGGCTGATAGGTTATGGAGCCTTGCAATGTTTAAGTCCATCAGGGTAGGTGTTCTGGATACCCATGAGATAGCCCGTTATGGCTTGTGTTTGCATCTTTTCGAACAGCCTGATATCACGGTTGTTGGTTCCTATGGACGTTGCGATATCGCTATGCGTGGTGTTTCCGAGGATGAGTTTGACTTGCTGCTGATAGGGCACTTGTCAGAGGGGAATGATACGGTTGCGCTTATCAGGGCACTCAGCATAGAACAGTCGACACTGAGAATTCTGGTTTTGCTGGATCAGCCGCATCTGCCGACAGCTGTATTGCTCATGGCATCAGGGGCTCACGGCATTATTTGCAAGACACAACCACTGGATAGCTATGTAACAGCCATTCGCAGCCTGGCCAACGGAGAGTTTTATTTCTGGTCCAGGTTGATTTTGCAAGCGACCTTCGACATGCTGGTCGGTACCCATGCAGGTGATGGAAGTGCAACGCGGGTGTGCCTGTTGGATCGCGTAATGTTGACGTCACAAGAGCGAGAAGTGCTGCATTTGTGTGTGGCCGGATTGACCGACACACAAATAGCGGCGGGCTTCACAAGAAGTGTCAAAACGATCAACGCTCAGAAACGTGCAGCCTATAAAAAGCTGGGCTTGAGAAATGATCTTGATTTGTTCCGGCGTCTGCCCCTGCGTTTCTCTTGAACAGTTGTATTTCAAACGGGAAAGATGTTTTGAACACACTGCGTTTGCTGATGTTTGAGCGTCACGATTTACAGCGTGCTGTTGCAGTCAATACGTTGCTTGATATGGGGTGCATTGATGTCTTGCAAGCCTCTTGCGGGGAGGCCGCCCTGTCATTGCTGCACCTGCACGGAGGCGTTGATATCGTGTTATGTGATTTGCAGACCCTGGCAACCGATGGGTTGTGCTTTTTGAGTCAGGCACGTGAGGCAGGTTTGGTCAATGCGGTGATTATCTGCAGTTCGATACCCGATGAGCTGGTGTATACCGTGGAGCAAATCGTAAGGCTGCAGGGCTTGGAGTGGCTGGGCAATGCAGTCCGGCCACTCGTGGCAGAGGAGCTTGCCCTGTTGTTGCAAGCTTACTGTGCAAGCGGTCGAGCCAGTCAAACCGGTATTGGACAGCCCTGTGACTCGGGATCTGAACCTGATGATGAGGACATACTCGAAGGCATCGATCGGCAAGAGTTTTGTGCCTGGTTTCAGCCAAAATTCCATCTGGGCAGTGGATTGATCCAGGGTGCCGAGGTGTTGCTCAGATGGCAGCGGGCGCAGGGTGACATGTTGTCGCCGGAGGCATTTCTTCCCGCTGTCGTTCAGTTGGGGTTGCTCGATAAGGTCTTCTTCAGAGTATTTGAGCAAGGGCTGCGTTTGCAGCAGTTTATGCAGGCGGGTGGAAATGGGTTCAACCTTGCGTTCAATCTGGATACAACGCAACTGGAATGCCCGCGCTTCGTTGACCGGATCAGGCAGGTGCTGAATAAACACCATGCAGCACCGGCAAGCCTGACGTTTGAACTTACGGAAACCGGTCTTTTGCTAGCCCCCGGGAGGTGCATGGCGAGCATGTTTGGGCTGCGCATGTTGGGTTGCAACTTGTCGATGGATGACTTTGGTGTCGGCTACTCATCGCTTGAGCGGTTGTGCCAGTTGCCGTTTAACGAGGTGAAACTGGATGGCGGTTTTATCCGCGACTTTAAGCGCAATCGCTCAGTTGCAGTGATCAGGAGTGTCCTGCACTTTGCGCGGTCTTTGGATATGCAGGTGGTTGTCGAGGGGATAGAAACCGTAGCGCAATTACGCTGCCTGCAAGGCATGGGTTGCCAGTTGGGGCAGGGGTATTTGTATGCCCGACCAATGAGCGAGGCAGAGTTGATGACCTGGACCTTTTCAGGCGATCCGTCGATATGGCGCGCAGCTTTGCACCCTGCGGGGTGAAATATTTTTACGCCGAACCCTCTCAGCGGCTGATTTTGAGGCAATCCCTATATGCATTGTCTTGTGCATCGTTCAGACTTTTCCTATGTTTTTAATGATTAAAACGTGAGCGATCCGGAGACAAAGAATGCAGTTTTCTGTTGTCACACCCTTACGTGTTGCCGTGCTGGATGATCATTCTCTTATTCGACTGGCCTTGAACTCGCGGCTGAGCCGGGAGACTGACCTGGCGGTGGTCGGCGTGTACAGCGCAAGCGCCGAGTTGATTTCGGCCCTGCGGGTGCAGACGATTGATCTATTGGTACTGGACTATCAATTGCATGATGGCGAGCTGGATGGTCTGAACCTGATTCGCTTGCTGCGAAAGCAATATCCGCAACTGCTTATCCTCATTTCTTCTTCGGCGGAGAAGCCTGCAATAGTCAAGCTAGCCATTGGCGCAGGCGCGAATGGTTTCTTGGGGAAGTCTCAACCGGTTGACGATCTCATCCTGGCCATTCGCACCGTGGCATCGGGGCAGTTGTACCTGTCGTCGATGATGGCCCATGAACTCGACAAAAAGCCGATTCCTGGCCATGAGCGCCCCTGTGACACGGGCGAAGACCCGGCTGGCGATACCTTGCTCGTCGGTAACGTTGCGCTTTCACCCAAAGAGCGTGAGGTGCTGCGGTGTTGCCTGGAGGGCATGCAGGTTTCGCAGATTGCACTCAAATTCATGCGCAGCCCTAAAACCATCAGCGGGCAGAAGCAGGCGGCCTTCAGAAAGCTGGGTATACGCACCGATCTTGAATTGTTCAGGTTGCAACACAACCTCGATCAGCAGTGATTGCACCCTGGTTGATACACAACGGAGTTGTAACAGGGGTTGCGGTATCACTTGGCGCTGCCATTAAACGCGCGGTGTTAGCGATCGTTGTGATGCATTTTTTTCCATATGATTCGCTGCTTGCAGCCAACGACGAGGGGCTGCTGCGGCTGGAGGAGCGTGATTACTGCCCAGCGGCGCAAGTCTCTCTTGCCAATGATGACTGGCAGTGGCTCAGGCAAAAGCGTGCATTGGTGATTGGCGTCGCCCAACCCGATTACCCGCCTTTTGAGATGACCGCGGGTTCCCCGTTTTACGAGGGTATTACTGCAGACGTAGTGTGCTATTTGGGGCAAACACTTCATATCGATACAAAGCTTCGCCGCTTTGCTGATCGGGGCAGTGCGTTGGCCGCACTCGAACGTGGCGAAATTGATCTGTTGGGCAGCTCCAGCGCTCTTGAGGTACTTGGCAATAATGCGCTACTCAGTAAACCTTATGTGCAAGACCAGCCAGCCCTATTTGTCCGTTACGCAGATCAGCAACCGTTGCCGTCCAACCTGGCAGGAAAGCGCATAGCGGTAGCTGCGGACTATCTCCCCTACAGCCAGCTTGCAATACGGTATCCCGATGCCCGGTTTATTGCTTACGCATCACGTAACCTGGCTTTGGCTGCGCTCGCGTTCGGCGGTCTTGATGGTTACCTGGGAGACGGGTTGTCGAGCAACTATCTGATCAACTTGAATTATTTCAACGATGTGCGTCTTGAGCGTTTTGTCGATGTGCACAGTGGCGGCTTCGCGTTCGCCATTCAGCCTGGCAACACACGGTTGAAAACGGTGCTGGACAGTGCAATCAGCGCAATGGACGAAAAGAGTCTGCAGCAGATCGTGAAACGCTGGTCCGGGGGTGGGGCCATGCTATCGGCCCGGCAAATTGACCTGTCGATCAATGAGCAACGCTGGATAGAGCGTCACCCGGTTGTGCGTTTCGTGGTTAATGATGACTTGGCGCCTTTTGCTTTCTTTGATGCCGAGGGGCGTTTTAGTGGAATGAGTTCGGAACTGCTGGAGTTGATTAACAGGCGTACGGGGGTGCAATTTGTAGCGGTTCGCACTGACAGTTTTGCCAGCCTGCTCAGCTCTCTGTCGGATAACAGCGCGGATCTGACCTTGGCTGCGCACACGGCTGAGCGTGAGAGCAGCCTGCGGTTCAGCAAGCCCTTTATGTTCAGTTCGTTTGTGATTGTCACCCGTGACGTGGCCGACCCGCCTTCAAGTCTTCAGGGTTTGCGTGGCAAGCGGGTCGCTGTGCCGATGATGGCGGCCGAGCGCAACGTGCTGGGTACCTACAAGGATATCGAAGTCATTGACTCATCTACCATTCTCGAGTCCCTCGCGATGGTTGCCGATGGGCGGGCAGACGCGACCTTCGCCACACTGCACGGCGCCCGCTACTACCTTCAGCATCTGTACCCAGGCAAGTTGCGCATCAGCAATATCCTGCAAGGTGAGTATGGCGCCCTGGCCTTTGCGGCCCAGCGCGGTGAGACCGAATTGATCTCAATTATCGACAAGGCGCTTCGCAGTATTACCCGTGACGAAATTAATCTGGTACTTAATCGCTGGCGTCCCGTTGCAGTGTTTGAGGTCATGAAATGGAGAAACTATAAAGCCCTTATTTACCAGATGGCTGGAGTCGCCTTCCTTTTCGTTTTTTGCTCATTGGTCTGGAATATTTACATCCGCCGACAGATTCGCGAGCGCAAGCGTGCACAGTTGGCCCTCAGTGATCAGTTGGCCTTTATGGAGGCACTGATCAACGGCACTCCGCACCCGATCTACGTACGTGATCGTCAAGGCGTAATGGTGACTTGCAACACTCATTACCTGAAAACATTTTCTGTCGCCCGTGAGGAGGTTATCGGCAAAACCGCGCTGCAAAGCGCCAAGCACAACAGCGACGAGGCCATGCAGTTCCACGCCGGTTATATGCGGGTCATCCAGCAGGACGAGCCCTACGTGGTCGATCGCACGTTACACGTGGGTGACTCGAAACAGATCATTTACCATTGGATTCAGCCATTTCATGATACTGGCGGGCAAGTTCAGGGTGTTATTTGTGGCTGGATCGATATCAGTGAACGACGCGAACTTATTGAGCAATTACGTGCGGCCAAGCACCAGGCAGACAATTCAAACAGGGCCAAGACCACCTTCCTGACGACCATGAGTCATGAGATTCGCACCCCGATGAGTGCGTTCAGCGGTGTGCGAATTTCATGGCTCATGGTCGCCAGAAAAACCGACTTGCTGCGGTTGGCCTTTTCCGCAGCCTCTTTGGTGACCTCCAGTTCATCAAGAATAAGCTGGCGCTGATGCAGGTCTAGCTGCTTGCGTATGATCCGCCGCCGTTGCGCGACGATCAGCAATGCCGCCACGATGAGCAGCACGCACAGTGCGCCCAGGGTACTCCAGGTGGTGGAGGCTAAACCTTCCCAATGTTTGTCGTCAGTTGCCGCGTTGGCCCGCCAGCGACCGGTTATATGTATGACTTGCTCAGGGGTTATTTCAGCCAGTGCTTTGTCTAGAATCGACATTAGCAAAGGGGCTTTCGACGGTGTGGCGAAGGTGACCTGTGCATCATTATGGTTAATCACACCGTTTATTTTCAGGCTGTTCTCATACTTATAGGACAGGTAGTAGCGCGCCATATTAGCGGGTACCAGGGAGAAGTCCGCTTCGCCGCCGCGCACTCGATTAAGTGCATCGGCGGTCGTAGTCGCCTCTATCAAGCGAAGGTTTGGATAGTTGTGGAGCAACTCGGGCGGCACTTGGTTTTTGGCTACCGCCAGTGAGGCAGCAGTGTGTGCGTGCAGTGCGGTGAGTGAAGTGTCTTCTCGTCGGGTGACGATCAGGTAGGGGGCGGTCACGAAAGGCCGGCTATACAGATAATCCCCCTGTGTTGCACTGGTATGGAATAAAACGCTGAGGTCAGCTTCACCCTGGCTGAGCAAACCCAGTGCATCACTCAGGGAACTGACGCGAATGATCTCAAAGCGGATGCCGGTTTTACGTCGCACGATATCCAGAAGTTCTGAGGCAATACCGTTGAGTCTGCCCCTGTTGTCAAAAAAACTGTAAGGCGCCAAATCTTCACTGATGGCCAGCTTGACCACACTTGCCTTGTCGAGCCAGGCCACTTCGGGCTTGCTGAGGTGCAGGCGAAAGCTGCTCATGTCGCATCCCTCTGAGTCACCCCAGATGCGCATGGCAGCGGCCAGGTAACATCGCGAGAGGCCGCCCAGTGTTTGATTCAGCACAGAACCGAGCATGGTGTTGGAGGCGTTGAAGGCAAAGCCCACTGGGATTTCTGCCAGGCGGGTACTCTGATTGACGACCAGCTGATTGCTGAACAATTGGGCAGACAGATAGCGACTGGAGAAAGTATCACCCATAAAGGCCTGGGACTTTCCGCTCAAGACCGCTGACATGGCATCGCGAATTGAAGGGTAAAGGGTAGTGGTACCCTGACCGCCAGTCTGTTTGTACAACTCCTGGAACTGTTCGTCGGCGAAGGCAATTTGGGTGGCACTCGCTTGCATGTCGTAGTCGTGCAGATCTCCGGCTTCGGTGAACAATGCCAGCTCGGTAAACGCGTAGGGCGGGCTTGATTGCACCTGATAGTGTTTGGCCTCAGTCGAAGTTGCGACGGCCACCAGATCTATCTGACCTTCGCGCAAGGCTTGGTACAGCGCATCGGTTGAAGTGAAGCGGCGAATGACCAGCTTCAGCGCCAACTCACGCTGCAAGGCCGACAGATAGTCGGCGGCAATGCCTTCCAGCTCATCGCGCGCCGTAATGATTTTGTAGGGTGGATAATTGCCCTCTGACACGCCGACAATCAGCGTGTGCTTCTCCAGTACCCACGCTTTTGTCGCCGCATCCAGATGCACCTTCAGCCCCTCCAAGGGCTGTCGCGCATGGATTCCAAGGGGGTTGCCATCGGCCAATGAACTGCATGAAACCAGTAATAGCAGAAACATCCCGAAAACGTGTTGCAGTGGCAGTGATTTCAAGTTGTCACTCTTGGGCAGGATTGTTCAACTGAGCCAGGTTTTCTCTGGCGGCTGAATGTGCGGGCACAGACAGTTCTGATCGTTGCGCTTATCCGCAATTAATACACAATAAAACTGTACTCGGTAACAGAAAACCTCAGTGTTATGAGGGTTAAATTCGGTTTGAAGCGGGCATCTGTGCCAGAGATGAGTATGTGATATGCCGCTGAGGGTTAATGATCGTTAGCGCTGATTTGCCTGCGATGGGCACGTCACTGCCTGCCAAACGCAACCAGACCCAGCTCGCCGGACGCCGCTTTGGCTGTAGTCCCGGGGTAAATCGGTTCAGGCATGGCTGGACGTTTTTTTCAGGCAGTACCGCGGAACGTCGAAGAACTCGCCCGGCGTGTCGATTACTGCCACGGTGATTGATACCCGCAACGACAGGAAGCGCCTCTACAGATTGCTTTCATCCACATCCAGCGCCTGGCCGATAGCGTAGTAATGTCCTCCGGCGATGTAATGCAGGCTGCGCAAGGTCGGGGCGGCAGTTTCAAAGTGCCAGTGACCTTCGCTGAAAACGCGAGTGTCGGCCCAGGCCCCAACCACTTCCCCGATAAACAGGTCGTAAGTTTGTTGGTTGTGCGGTTCGGGGATCAACTTGCAGGCCAGCCAGGCTGAGCAACCTTCAACAAATGGCAGATCATGGCCAGGCATCTCGAACAGTTGCACCGCACAATGCTCGAGTTTGTCCGGGTCATCGACCAGGCTGACGCTGCCCACCAGGCTGGTCAGCCTGATTTGGGCTACGGTAGGTACCTGGATCACAAAGACCCCGCTGTTTTCCACCAAGGCGCGGGTTTTCACGTTTTTATCCAGTACCACGGTCAGCTTGGGCGGGTCGAAGTCCAGGGCGCATGCCCAGGCTGCTGCCATGACATTCTGCACCCCTGCATGGCGGGACGAGACTAGAATCGTCGGGCCGTGATTAAGCAGTCGGTAGGCTTTGTCCAGAGGGACGGCTGCAATATGTTCGTGCATTGTGGCTCCGCAATCGGGCAGTTTTAAAGTGCGGTCAAGGCCGCCGGCTTTGACTTATCGCCAGAAGGATACGACGCTGGATTCTTTATCTGAAGCGTCTTTGAACAGGAATAACCATGGCCAACCCTTACCGCGAACTTCTGGCAATACCTGGCGTCATGGGGTTGGTGGTGGCAAGTTCGATTGCCCGTTTGCCGCAGGCAATGATCGGCATCGGCATCATCACCATGCTGGTGCAGCAAACAGGGCTTTACTGGCTGGCCGGGGCGGTGGCCGGAACCTTTACCCTGGCCAATGCCCTGGTGGGGCCGCAGATATCAAAACGCGTCGACCGGTTGGGCCAGCGCCGGGTGCTGCCGGTGTTTACCGCATTCAGCATCGCCATGCTGCTGGCGTTGATCACCGCAGCACATCTGCGTGCCGACGCACCGTTGCTGTTTGTCCTGGCGGCACTGGCAGGCACCATGCCAAGCATGCCGGCCATGACCAGGGCGCGCTGGACCCAGCTTTTTCGCGGCAAGTCGCTGCTGCATACCGCGTTCTCCCTGGATACCGTGCTAACTGAAATGGCCTTTATCCTGGGGCCGCCCCTGGCGATTGGCCTGAGCACCGGGCTGTTTGCCGAAGCCGGGCCCCTGGCGGTGGCCGTATTGCTGGCGGTGGGCGTTACGGCGTTTGTGATGCAGCGCCAGACTGAGCCACAGATCATCAAATCGGCCAGCACTCATACAGGCTCGACCTGGCGTCTTGCGGGCCTGCCTACCATTGTCCTGGCCTTGCTGGGCATGGGCGTTATCGGCGGCTCCGTCGATGTGGCCGTGGTTGCCTTTGCCAACGCCCATGACTGGCCGGCATCTGCCAGTTTTATCCTTGCCGCCTATGCTCTGGGGTCATTGATTGCCGGTCTGGCCTTTGGCGCTTTCAGAATTGCCATGCCCATGGCACAGCAATTTTTTATCGGGATTCTGGTCACGGCCATCACTGCGGTATTGCCGATTTTTTCATCCGGTGTCTATGTCCTGGCCCTGTTGCTGTTTGTTTCCGGGGTGTCTTTCGCACCAACCATGGTGATTGTCATGAACCTGGGCACGCTTATATTGCCGCCGCAGCGGGTCACTGAGGGTCTGACCTGGATGTCCACTGGCCTCAGCATCGGCGTGGCATTCGGCGGGGTGGTGGCAGGCCTGGTGATCGACGCCTGGGGCGCCCGCGCCGGTTTTGCCGTTCCTATTGTCGCCGGAGCGGTGATGGTGCTGATTGTATTGCTTGGCCTGCGCACGCTGAATGTTGCAGCACAGGCTCAGTCACAGCAGGATTTTGCCAGGTGAGTGGTAATTGTTCCTGCGCCTTGCAGGTGTCAAAGGCTGTCCGGATCCCCGAAAAACATCTGAATCCTTGATCGCAACCAGCGCTCCCCGGGATCGTTGTCCTGGGCGCCGCGCCAGGCCATATGCAACTCGAAGCTTTGCGTGTTCAGCGGCGGATCTTCGGCACGTACGCCCCCCGCTGCGGTAAGGGCCTCAGCCGTATAGTCGGGCACGGTGGCGATGATATCGGTCCCTGCCAGCAGGGTGCTCAGGCCATTGAACTGCGGTACGGCGAGCACCACATGACGTTTGCGGCCCATTTTTTCCAGTTCGGTATCGATAAACCCGCTCAGGTCACCGGCGAACGACACCAGTGCGTGGGGGCGTTCGCAGAAGTCGTCCAGGCTCAGGGGGCCGGGCATGGTGTCGGCACGTAACAGTTTGGGACGGCTACGGCGCAGTACTTTGCGCTTGGCGTTGGCAGGCAGGTCGCTGGTGTAGCTGACGCCCACCGAAATCTCGCCCGAGGCCAGCAGTGGCGGCATCAGTATGTAGTTGACGCGGCGGACAACCAGGACGATACCCGGTGCTTCTGCACGCAAGCGCTTGAGCAGCAGCGGCAGCAGGGCGAATTCGACATCGTCCGACAAGCCGATACGAAACACTGAGGTGCTGGTCGCCGGGTTGAACTCTGAAGCGCGGCTCACCGCCGTGGAAATCGAGTCAAGGGCAGGCGAGAGCAGGGCAAAGATCTCGATCGCCCGGGCAGTCGGCTCCATGCTGCGCCCGGTACGGACAAAAAGCGGATCGTCGAACAGATTGCGCAAGCGTGACAGCGCCGCACTGATGGCCGGCTGGCCCAGAAACAGCTTCTCGGCTGCACGGGTCACACTGCGTTCATGCATCAGGGTTTCAAAGACGATCAGCAGATTCAGATCGACGCGACGCAAGTCGTTACGGTTCATCGGGCAGGCTTCGCAGTCGGTTCAACAGGTAGTGAGGTAACGGATCTTACTGGCAAAACTGTTTTTTCGTCACTCGGTAGATTTTCTTTCTTGCTTGACTGTAGGAGGTTTAACTCCTGTTTATGGTGGTTTCCCCGGTTTTTCAGGGCTTCTGCTCGCTGTAAACCTGTCGGCGGATCAATGCCAGGCATGTCGACTATTAATGCTGTCTGTTAGTCTTGCGCACAAAGCCCGGATAAAGTCCCGTGGTATTAGCGATTAATTAGGCGAGGTTGGTAATGTCGCGCACGATCCGTTTTCACAAGTTTGGTCCGGCCGAGGTGCTCAAGTGCGAAGAGCACGAAGTCGCCGCGCCTGCTCCCGGCGAAGTGCAGGTCCGTGTTCAAGCCATTGGCATCAGCTGGTATGACGTGCTCTGGCGGCAGAACCTGGCCCCCAGCCACGCCCGTTTGCCTGCGGGTATCGGCCATGAAATGGCAGGTATCGTCACCGCCGTCGGTGCCGGGGTTGATGATCTGGCGATTGGTGACAAGGTCGCCAGCTTTCCGGGCCAGAGCGCCAATGACTACCCGACCTATGGCGAGCTGATTTTGATGCCACGCTCCACGCTGACCCGCTACCCGGACGTATTGTCTGCGGTAGAGGCCAGCGTACATTACACACCGCTGTTGATCGCCTATTTCGCATATGTCGATCTGGCCCAGGTCAAGCCCGGGCAGACCGTACTGATCACCGATGCCAGCCATTGCGCCGGTCCTTCGTTCGTGCAGTTGGGCAAGGCGATGGGCCTGAAGGTGATTGCTGCGACCAAGGACGCCAGTGAGCGCGAGTGCCTGCTGGCACTGGGTGCCGACAAGGTGATTGTCACCGAAGAGCAGGACTTGCTGATGCAGATCAACAAGATCACCGACAACAAGGGCGTGGATGTGGTGCTCGATGGTCTGGGTGGCCCGCAAATGTCAGTGCTGGGTGATGTCCTGGCGCCTCGTGGCAGCCTTGTTCTGTATGGTTTGCAAGGCGGTAACCAGACAGGGTTTCCGGGCTGTGCGTGCTTTCAGAAGAACATCAAGTTCTTCGTGCACTGCATCGGTAACTTCACTGGCAAGCCCGAGCTGGGTATCGCACAGGACGAAGAGGCGATGAAACGTGCCTTGCGTGATATCAACCAGCTAACTGCTGACCGGGTGCTCACACCGCTGGAGATCAAGGTGTTTCCTTTTGAGGACTTTGTAGAAGCCCATCGTTATATGGATGGTTGTCCGTGCCGGGGGCGAGTTGCTTTGCAAGTGTCAGCGACCTGAAGCCTGACAAGGCTGCGCAAAACTTCCCGTCTCATAAACGCGGCCCTGAACATAGTGTTCAGGGCCGCATTTTTTTGTGTCTGGCCCCAGCGGACTTTTGGATTGCTTTATCCAGAAAGAAAGTGCGACTGAAGAACATGTCATAAGAGTGCAGCATAATAAAGTATGTATTCTATTGAGTGGTTTTTGTAGGTTTGTTCCTGTGCGTATGTGCGTCTCGTTTCTTCCGGGTCCAAGAGTTGCAGTAAATCTGGGCGCGTCTAATTGGGCGTGCTGATAATAAGAAGCTCGATCCGGAGGATAATCCATGAACAACTTTCATGAACAGGCCATGGGCTTTGTGTATCAACAAGTTCTGCATCGGCTTCTGGGGTGTTTCAGTCGTCCCGAGCGCATTGCATTGCAGTTGTTGATTCAACGTTTATTAGTGGCGGCCGGTGGCGTGGAGCGCATAGGGAAGCTCCGATCAACTTGCCGCAACCGCGCAGTAAGTTGAAAATCCCGCTGAATTTGGCGCTATTGACCGCGA
>NZ_WIVQ01000043.1:0-35876 GCF_009600545.1 Pseudomonas sp. FSL R10-1339
CAGCGGTAGTTCAGTCGGTTAGAATACCGGCCTGTCACGCCGGGGGTCGCGGGTTCGAGTCCCGTCCGCTGCGCCATATTCTGAACACAAGCCCCTTGAACGCTTGTGATCAACAAAAAGCCTGCCTTGTGCAGGCTTTTTTGTGTATGCATGTTTTCTTTGATTGATAAAAAATTCAAATAAAACAACCACTTACGCGAATAGTGTGAGAGAATGCGCCCCGCAACGAAAGTGAAGTACAAGGGTGATTAGCTCAGCTGGGAGAGCATCTGCCTTACAAGCAGAGGGTCGGCGGTTCGATCCCGTCATCACCCACCACTTGCTTTCAATGTTACGCGCAGCGGTAGTTCAGTCGGTTAGAATACCGGCCTGTCACGCCGGGGGTCGCGGGTTCGAGTCCCGTCCGCTGCGCCATATTCTGAACACAGGCCCCTTGAACGCTTGTGATCAACAAAAAAGCCTGCTTAGTGCAGGCTTTTTTGTGCGCGGGTGTTTTGTGGTGTGTGGGGTTTAGAAATCCCAGCGCGTGGTCACCATCACATTGCGAGGGTCACCGTAGTACGACGAGTTATAAAAACCGATATTGGTGTAATACGACTTGTCGAATGCGTTGTTCAGATTGACCGTGGCCGACAGGTTTTTCGAAATCTGATAGCGCGCCATCAGATCAACCAGCCAGTATGGGTCCTGGGAGAATTTTTCCACGGTGCCGCCCTTGTTCCAGTTGGTCAGCATCTGCCAGCCGGTGCTCTGCCAGCGAACGCCGCCGCCCAGGGTCAGTTTGTCCAGATCGCCGGTCAGCTTGTAGCTGGTGTACAGGTTGATCTGGTCTTCCGGTTCCCAGGTCGAGACCTTTGTGCCGCCCTGGTCACGGCTGACCTTGTGGGTGTACCCCGCCTGCAATTGCCAGCCTGGCATCAGCTCACCGGAGATCTCTGCTTCGTAACCCTTGGTCGTGGCCTTGATACCTTTGTAGGCGTAGTCGATGTCCGGGTTGGTCGGATTGCCGTTGTAGGCCATGTCTGCTTCAGGACGGTTGTCCTGATGCACTTCAAAGTAGGCCAGGCTTGAATTCAGGCGGCCATCAAAGAACTCGCCTTTCAGCCCCAGCTCGTAGTTGGTGCCTTCATCCGGCTCAAGCATCTTGTTGTCGCGATCGCGGTAATACGACTGCGGCAGGAAAATCTCTGTGTAGCTGGTATAGGCCGAAATATTGTCATTGATGTCGTAGATCAGGGCTGCGTAGGGCAGCACTTTGCCCGTGTCCTTGGCCTGGCTGGTGCCGGTCAGGGTGTAATTGGCCACCCGGGTGCCCAGCATCAGTTTGAGGTCGTCGGTCAGGCTGAAGCGGCCGGTCACGTAGGTACCGGTCTGGCGTGTTGTTTCATCGTTGTATGAAGTGACATTGCCCCAGTCCGGCTCAAGGCTGTTGCCTTTCCAGTTGTAGTAGTCGTAGGCGTTGTTGACCATATTGGCATTGGTATAGTCCTTGCCAGTCCAGTGCGATTTGGACACCGAGCCACCGACGACCAGTTCATGTTCGCGCCCCAGCAGGCTGAACGGACCGGTGGCAAACAGGTCACCGCTGTCGCTGACATATTCGCCGGTGTATTTGCGGGCGAGCATTTTTGCCAGCCCGGTAGTGGCGTCCGGGTCAAGCAGGGCGCCCAGCGGGGCGTTATAGCCGTTGATCTGGTGGTTGTACTGGCCTTTGACTACCCAGCCGTTGGCAAAGTTGTGTTCCAGGGTTGAGAACACCGTGCGGGTGTATTGCTCCCAACTGCTCCATTTGGCGCCATTGTTGAATGAGCGCGGGGTGCTGATCCGGTCACCTTTGGAATTGAACAGTGATGCGCTGCCTGACCAGCTGGAACCTTTGGGGTTGTTGTCCTGATAATCGGCACCCAGGGTCAGCAGGGTGTCGGGGCTCAGATCCACTTCAAGAATGCCGTAGTAAACCTCGCTGTCACGCTTGTAGTGATCCATGAATGAGTGCTTGTCCTGGTAAGCCGCCACGGCCCGGCCACGCACATTGCCGCTCTCGGTTAATGGCCCGCTGACATCGATTTCGGAGCGGTAGTTTTCCCAGGAGCCTGCGCCCACATCGATATGGGCCTTGAATTCGCGGGTCGGTTTTTTGCGCACCATATTGATGGTACCGCCCGGTCCGCCAGCGCCGGTGAGCAGGCCGGTTGCGCCTTTCAGGATTTCGACCCGGTCATAGATGGCGGTGTCAGTCAGGGTGTGCCCGGCCGAGTACTGCGGGTCTTGCAAGATGGGGATGCCGTCGTACTGGAAGTTCTTGATCGCAAAACCACGGGAGTAATAGCTGGTGCGATCGCTGTCATAGGTGGCCACGGTGATGCCGGGGGTGTGGCGCATCACGTCATCGATGGAGTTCATGCCGAAATCGTCCATGGCCTGGCGGGTCACCACGGAAATGGACTGGGGGGTTTCCCTTGGCGTCAGTACCATGCGTGTTGCTGTCGCGATGGAGCCGGGGGTGTAGGAGCCGGTGCCTTCGGTGATAGTCCCGAGCTGGTTGGCGCTGACCTGGGTGGCGCCCAACTCCAGTGCGCCGCCTGCCGCGGGCAGGGCGTCGAGCCTGTAGCCGTTGGCGCCTTTGACCATGGTATAGCCGCTGCCCCGCAACAAGGCTTCGAATCCGTCATGTTCGTTGTAGGCACCCTGCAGGCCCGGAGTCGACAGGCCTTCCAGGTTGCTCGACTGAAAAATGATCGCCACGCCGGCTTGTTGCGCGAAGCGGTTCAGTGCGTTGCTCAGCGGGCCTGCGGGTATGTCGTAGCTCTGTACGGCTGCAGTTTGTGCCTGGGCAGTGGCGGCGTATGCCACGCCAGCCGCCGACGCAACGATCAAGTGAATCGCCAGCGCAAGGGGTTTGTAGGAGGTCAGCATGGAAGACGTAGTCCTTTATGAGTCGTTGTTACCTACCTTGACGGCTGACTCGACAAAAGCGGAACGAATGGGAATTATTATTTTTCAGGGGTGTGCAACTGGCTGATCACAACCAGCCAGGGTGTGTAGGTTTTGATCTGCAGGGGCAAGGTGTCGGCGATCAGTTGCAACGCCCGGTCGGTATCGTCCAGAGGCAGTACAGCCGAGACGCGCAGGCCGGCCAGGGTGTTGCGATCAAACTGCAGGTGCCCGCGTCGATGGCGGGAAATTTCATCAAGCACCTGAGGCAGCGGCTGATCTTCAACCACCAGTTGATGGCGCTCCCAAGCCTGATCGATGCTGGCCGGGGAGATGCTGCCAGCCAGTTCGACCGAGCCCTGGCGAATCAGCGCCCGGGAGCCTGCACTCACCTCCAGGGTTTGCTGCTCGTTCGCGCTTTGCGCGGCGACGCGAGACTGCAACATGCTCAATACGGTGGTGTCACCCTGGCGCTTGACTACAAAGCGGGTGCCCATGGCGCGCATGCTGCCTTGGGCTGTTTCCACGAAAAATGGCCGGGCGCTGTCATGGGCGACGTCGACCAGTACTTCACCTTGCAGTAGTTCAATGCGCCGCGCCTGGCCGTCAAAATGTACATTGAGCGCGCTGGTGCCGCTGAGGGTAATGCTCGAGTTGTCGGCCAGGCGCTGTGTTTTCCAGTCATTGGGGCCGGTGCTGATATCGGCCAGCCATTGCTCGGGATAATGGCTTTGCACCAGCAGGGTGGCCGGCAGGGCCAGGCAGCCGGCAATCAGCAGGGCGCGCAAGGCATGTTTGCGTCGGGTGACTGCCTTGCGCCCGGCAAATGCGGCATTGAGCGCTGCCTTGGCTGGCGTCGACTGCTGGCGCAACGCCTGTAGGCGGTTGATGACATCTTGCATGCGCCGGGCTGCGGCGGCGTGTTGCGGGCTTTGCTGTTTCCAGCGCTCGAATTCCAGGCGCAAGCCCTCGCTGAAGCCTTCCTCGTGCAGGCGAAGGATCCATTCGGCGGCTTGTTCGTCTATTGAATCGGGCTGTTCGGGCATGCGGGCTCAGGTGTTCAGGCTGTGGCTGCAATGCAGCAGGGCCTGGATAAGGTACTTGCGCACGGTGCGGTCAGACAGGCCCAGTTGCCGGGCGATTTGGCACTGGGTCAGGCCGTCCAGGTAATACAGCACAAAGGCCTGGCGGGCTTTGTCCTGCATGCCTTCGAGAATAAAGGCGATCTGCTCCAGGGCTTCCAGGGTGGTAAGAATTTGCTCGGGTGATTGATAGCCTTCGAGTGCCTCGGCGGTCAGCGCAAGTTCTTGCAAGTAGGCGTTTTCTATCTGTTTGCGGCGCACCTGATCGATGATCAGGCGGCGTGCCGTGGTGCTCAAAAAGGCCCGGGGCTCGCGCAGGGTGGCTACCGACTCGCGGGCATTGAGAATTCGGGCGAAGGTGTCCTGGGCCAGATCGGCGGCATTTTGCGCGCAACCGAGCTTTCTGCGTAGCCAGCCAAACAGCCAGCCGTGATGCTCGCAGTACAGTTCGGTAATAGCGCTCTGGTAGGACGGTTCACCCGAAGACATAGGACGCTGCCTAAATGTTATTGAGAATAATTACCAATTCTCAACGAAAGTCCGGGGTAAACGCAAGGCGGGCGATGAAATGTAACGGTCACTTGCAACTGTGGGAGCGGGCTTGCTCGCGATGGGATCGCCTCGGTGTGGCAGGTACACCGCGTTGTATCCATCGCGAGCAAGCCCGCTCCCACAGAGTGTGGAGGCGGGTGTTTTAGTTCTTCGCGATCAAATTGCCGGCATGCAGCCCGCATTCTTTTTGCGTGGCGTCTTCCCACCACCAGCGGCCTTCGCGCTCGTGCTGGTTGGGCAGTACCGGACGGGTGCAGGGCTCGCAGCCGATGCTGATAAAGCCGCGTTCATGCAGGCTGTTGTAAGGCAGCTCCAGCATGCGGATATAGCCCCAGACTTCCTCGCTGGTCATTTGTGCCAACGGGTTGAACTTGTACAGCGTGCGCTCGGGTGTAGAGAACGCGCCGTCAATTTCCAGGGCGGCAACCTGGCTGCGGGTGCCGGGGCTCTGGTCGCGGCGCTGGCCGGTGGCCCAGGCCTTGACCGTCGACAGCTTGCGTCGCAGCGGCTCGATCTTGCGTATGCCGCAGCATTCGCCATGGCCGTCTTTATAGAAGCTGAACAGGCCTTTCTCTTTGACGAAGGGTTCGAGCTTGCTTTGATCCGGCGAGATCAGCTCGATCTGGATCTTGTAATGTTCACGTACCTGTTCGATAAACCGGTAGGTCTCGGGGTGCAGGCGGCCGGTGTCGAGGCTGAACACCTTGACGTTCTTGTTGAGCTTCCAGGCCATGTCCACCAGCACCACGTCTTCGGCGCCGCTGAAGGAGATCCAGAGTTCGTCGCCAAAATGTTCAAAGGCGAGTTTGAGAATATCTTGCGGGGACTTGCTGGCGTATGTCGCGGCGAGTTCGGCGACGTCAAACGGATGGCTCATCAGGCGGCTTCCTGCAGTGAATGGCGCTGGGCGCTCTCTAGTCTCGTGATCTTATCAAAAAGCGCGGGCTACAGGGTTTGCAGCGTATCGAGCAGTACCTTCACTTTGGTGATGGATTCCTGGTATTCATCCTGCCAGTCGGAGTCGGCCACAATGCCGCCGCCGCCCCAGCAACTGATGCGCCCGTCCTTGACCAGCAGGCTGCGGATGGCGATGGAGCTGTCCATTTCGCCACGCACGTCGAGGTACAGCAGAGAGCCGCAGTAAATGCTGCGTCGGGTGGGTTCCAGCTCGTCGATGATCTGCATGGCGCGGATTTTCGGGGCGCCGGTAATCGAGCCGCCCGGAAAGCTGTCGCCAATCAGGTCCAGGGCGTCTTTGCCATCGGCCAGTTCGCCGATCACGCTGCTCACCAGGTGATGGACGTTGGGATAGCTTTCGAGTGTAAACAACTGCGGCACGCTCACCGAACCGGTGCGGCAGGTGCGCCCCAGGTCGTTGCGCAGCAAATCGACGATCATCAGGTTTTCTGCGCGATCCTTGGGGCTGGCCAGCAGTTCGGCGGCGTTGGCTGCATCTTCGCGGCTGTCTTTGCCCCTTGGGCGGGTGCCTTTGATCGGTCGGGTTTCCACTTGATTCTGACTTATCCGTACAAAGCGCTCAGGAGAGAGGCTCAGGATCGCGTTGTCGCCCGCCAGGCTCATAAAGCCGGAAAAAGGTGTGGGGCAGGCCGCGCGCAATGCGCCATAGGCACTCCAGGCATCGCCCTCGCACTGGCCGCTGAAGCGCTGGGTGTAATTGACCTGATAGCAGTCGCCCGCCTGGATATACCGATGGATCTGTTCCAGAGCCTGCTGGTACTGGCTGGCGCTGATATCCGGTTGCATCGGTTGCTTGAGATTGAATGGCTTGTTGTGCGACGGGGCAGGCTGGCTGAACAACTGGATCAGGCGCTGGCGCTCTGCTGTTTCGAGGCTTGGGTGAAATACAAGCTGGCTGGTGGCTGCATAATGGTCACTGATCAGCGCCCAGGCATACAGGCCCAATTGCGCTTCGGGCAGGTGCAGGTCATCCCGGGCGTTGGCGGGCAGCTGTTCGAGTTGTCGGCCAAAGTCGTAACTCAGGTAACCGATCAGACCGCCAGCAAACGGCAGTTCGTATTCGTCCGGGAGGCTGGCAGCGCCCAGTTGCTTGAGGCCTTCACGCAGGCGTTGCAGAAAGTCGCGCCCCGACTCGTCTGGCTGCAGGGTCAGTTCTGCCTCAGGCCATGCGCTCATCAGGTCAAAGCGACCACGGTCTGCAGTGGGGCGGCCACTGTCGAGCAGCACGGCGCCGGGTGCATTGCGAATGGCCGAAAAATAGTCGGCAGGGTTGGCGAGGTAAGGCAGCGGGTGTACGGAGCAGGTCAACATGCGCAGCAAATCAGCCATCGGAGCGGGGGGGGGGGCTGATTGTAGTCCTGTGCAGGGTTGCAAATCTATGCGGCTTGTGGGGACTGCGAGAACTGTGGGAGCGGGCTTGCTCGCGATAGAAGCGACGCGGTTTAGCAGGTAAAACGCGTTGATAGCATCGCGAGCAAGCCCGCTCCCAAAGGTGTGAAAACGCTTATTCGGGCGGGTGAATATGGCCGAATAGTTCCTGGGCAAAGCGCACGCGCTCTTCCGGTGTTTCCTTGATGCCTTTGGCGGCCAGTTCTTCGAGGTGGGCCTCGACTGCGTGGGTGCGCAGGGTCAGGCCGCAATCGTTGGCAATCTGGATATTCAGGCCCGGACGGGCGTTGAGTTCCAGAATCAGCGGGCCTTTATCCTGATCGAGAACCATGTCCACGCCTATGTAGCCCAGGCCGCATAACTCGTAGCAACCGGCCGCCAGCTTCATGAAACCGTCCCAGTTGGGCAGTTGCACGCCGTCCACCGCGTTGGTGGTGTCGGGGTGCTTGCTGATGATGTTGTTCAGCCAGGTGCCACGCAGGGTCAGGCCGGTGGCCAGGTCGACGCCAACACCGATGGCGCCCTGGTGCAGGTTGGCCTTGCCGCCCGATTGCCGGGTAGGCAGGCGCAGCATGGCCATTACCGGGTAACCCATCAGCACGATGATGCGGATATCCGGCACGCCTTCGTAGCTGATGCTTTTGAAGATCTGGTCCGGGGTTACCCGGTATTCGATCAATGCCCGGTCCCGGTGACCACCCAGGGAGTACAGGCCGGTGAGGATGCTGGAAATCTGATGTTCGATCTCTTCATGGCTGATGATCTTGCCCGAGACGGTACGGAAGCGGTCTTCGAAGCGGTCCGCGATCACCAGAATGCCGTCACCGCCCGCGCCTTGTGCGGGCTTGATCACGAAGTCGTTGCGGTCACCGATGATGTCATCCAGCTTTTCGATTTCTTTCTCGGTGGAAATCACGCCGTACATCTCAGGTACGTGAATACCCGCTTTGATTGCACGTTCCTTGGTGATGATCTTGTCATCCACAATCGGATACAGGCTGCGTTTGTTGTACTTGAGTACGTAGTCCGCATTGCGCCGATTAATGCCCATGATGCCCCGGGCTTCCAGGGCCTTCCAGGTCTTCCAGAAGCCGAACATCAGGAGTCAGCCTTCAAGAATGCTTTGAAACGCACCAGTTCGGTCAGGCGGTAGCCACGATAGCGACCCATTGCCAGCATGAAGCCCACCATGATCAGCAGGATCGCCGGGAAGGTGAACACGAAGTACACCAGTTCCGGCACGCTCATGACCAGATACGCCAGGGTGGCTGCGAACAGGGTGCCGATCGCGACCTTCATGGCATGCCCGCCACCGCGCTCTTCCCAGGTGATCGACAGGCGCTCGATGGTCATCGTCAGAATCACCATCGGGAACAAGGCGACTGAAAGCCCGCGCTCCAGACCCAGCTTGTGGCTGAACAGGCTGATGGCCGCGATCAGGATAACGACAAAGGTCAGTACTACAGACAGGCGTGGCAGCATCTGCAGCTTCAAGTGTTCAAGGTAGGAACGTAGCGTCAGCCCAAGTGCGGTGATCACCGTAAAGAGGATGATGCCGAAGCCCAGTTGGGTCTCACGGAAGGCCAGGGCAATCAGTACCGGGGTGAATGTGCCCAGGGTTTGCAGGCCGATCAGGTTGCGCAGAATCAGGATCACCAGTACCCCGATCGGGATCATGACCATGATCATGAAGGTTTGCTGGGTCTGCAGCGGCAAGCCGTACAGTGAGTATTCGAGGAAGTTGGCGTCGGTGTTTTCGTCGGTCAGCTTGGCCAGGCGAATGGCGTTCATTTCGCTGTTGTTCAGGCTGAAGGTAACGTTGGCTTTTTTGCCGCCATCGACGGTTACCATCGGTTCGTCGCCGATCCACCACAGCAGGCGGTCGGATGGCAGGCCCTGTTCGCCGGTTTCCGGGTTGAAGTACAGCCAGTCGTTGCCGTTAAAGCTGCGCAGCCACAGTTCCGGGGTTTGCGGCTGATCGGCTACCAGGCGGATGGTGTGGACTTTTTCCATTGGAACGTGGGCAATCGACAGCAGCAGCTCGATGATTTGTGCCTTGTGCGCAGTCGAAGGATCACCCGCCAGCAGCAGTTTCACGTTGTCATCATTGGCATTGCTGACGCGCTTGATGGTTTCGCTGATAAAGGTTTCGACATCGGCCGAGTGCTGGCGGATAGGTGCAAGCAAGGCTTCGGCGGCGATTTTTTCCGGGCCTTCCACGGCGATGCTGTCGCGGAACACCGGGCCTTTGACCTTGGTCTTGTCGCCCGAGTAGCGCTTGGTCAACACCAGGCGGTAGTACAGGGTTTGCTTGCCACTGACCCGGCGTGCCGACCAGGTGACCTTGCGGTTGCCGTCAACCCGGTTGACGCTCACCCCGTAGTTGTTGGAGATAAAGCTCTCGTTGAGGCTGACGTAGTCGCGGTTAAGCGGCGGCACGAACATCTGGATCTTGACCGGGTCTTTGGAGCTGGCGACGAACTCGACCTTGGCGTCGATATTCCACAAGTCGTCCGTGGCGTCTTCGGTCACAGGAATGCCGAGGACGAAAATCTGATAGGCCGTAATCGAAATGCCCAGCACCACAAGGATGGTGATCAATATTTTCAGGTGAAGGGTAAGAGCGCGCATTTCAATTACTCTGCGGTTTGAGCGTTGGCGACGCAGGCAGGTTTGCCAGCAGCGTATTTAAGGCTTGGGTCGACCAGCGCATCAAAGCGTTTGAGCGCTTCGGAGCCAATCAACAGCGGGTATTGGAACGCACTTCTATCGGTCAAGTTCACTTCGATGGTGCGTAAAGCCTTGCCCATGCAGATTTCCAGGGAAATAACCGGGCGCGAGGTGTAGTTCTTGTCGGACTCAGGATCGTAATCACCCGAGCGTCGCTTGATCTTGCTGACACGGGCCAGCGGGCGTTCGATGGGGTGCGAGTGGGCATCATCGATGGCCAGGTAAAAGCGTACCCAGCTCTCGCCATCACGCTTGAAGCGCTTGATATCTCGGGCGCTGAGCGAGGCGGTCTTGGCGCCGGTGTCGAGTTTGGCCGCCACCTGCAGGTCGATACCTGCCAGTTCAGCGTATTCGTTGAGGCCGTACACGGTTTTTTCGCCAGCCAGGCTCAGGCCGGGTATGCACAGCAGGAAGGCGAGGATATAGAGGGGAAGCAATTTCATAAATCGAAGCACGTCTCTTGCAATCTTCAGTTCAAGGCGACTGGCAGGAGCGCAAGTTTCCTCGTGCGGCTGCCCTATGGATGAGGGCAGGGCGGATGCGGTCGGCATTCTAACATGATGGTTTTATGGCGCCAGCGCCGAGGCGCTTGCAAGCGGCGATCAACCCTGTCGATACAACCAAGGTCGTATTATTGGATTGTCGACAATGTCGATTTATTCTTTGACTATCAGGGCTGAAATAGCTAATTTCAGCACTATTGATTTTCAAGGTGTCGACAATATGCTGCAAGCACTGGAACCTGCCACGATCGCCCAGGACGACTCGGAAACCCTTTCCGAGAACGTTTTTCGGCGCATTCAGGCGGCTATTGTCAAAGGCGAAATCGCCCCGGGAAGCAAGATCTCCGAGCCCGAACTGGCGCGCACCTACGGCATCAGCCGCGGGCCATTGCGCGAAGCCATCCATCGCCTTGAAGGCCAGCGTTTGTTGGTGCGCGTCCCCCATGTCGGGGCGCGGGTCGTGTCGCTGAGCCATGCCGAGCTGATCGAACTCTACGAAATTCGCGAGTCCCTGGAAGGCATGGCCTGCCGCCTGGCCGCCGAACGCATGAGTGACGAAGACATCGCCGAGCTACGCCAGGTGCTCGAAACCCATGAGCGCGATGAGGCGTTTCAGGCGGGCGTCGGTTACTACCAGCAAGAAGGCGACTTCGATTTTCATTACAAAATTATTCAGGGCAGTGGCAATCGCACCCTGACGCAAATGCTCTGTGGCGAGTTGTACCAGTTGGTGCGCATGTACCGCATCCAGTTTTCCGCCACGCCCAACCGCCCACATCAGGCGTTTGCCGAGCATCACCGGATTCTCGATGCCATTGCCGATCGCGACGGCGAACTGGCCGAATTGTTGATGCGCCGACATATCGGCGCATCTAAACGCAATATTGCCCGTCATTACCAAGACGGTGCCCAGCAGACAGCCACTCCACGAGGTGAGTCATGAGCAATAAGAACAGTCCAGGCCAGCGTTTCCGTGATGCAGTTGCAAGCGAACATCCTTTGCAAGTGGTGGGTGCGATCAACGCCAATCATGCGCTGCTGGCCAAGCGTGCGGGTTTCAAGGCCATCTATCTATCGGGTGGAGGCGTCGCAGCCGGGTCGCTGGGCGTACCTGATCTGGGTATTACGGGTCTGGACGATGTACTGACTGATGTACGACGCATTACCGATGTATGTGATCTGCCATTGCTGGTGGACGTGGATACCGGCTTCGGCTCTTCGTTTTTCAACGTGTCCCGCACGGTCAAGTCGATGATCAAGTTCGGCGCTGCGGCGATTCACATTGAAGACCAGGTAGGCGCCAAGCGTTGCGGTCATCGCCCGAACAAGGAAATCGTTTCGCTGCAGGAAATGGTCGACCGCATCAAGGCCGCCGTCGATGCGCGTACCGATGACAGCTTCGTGATCATGGCGCGAACCGATGCGCTGGCGGTGGAAGGGCTTGAGTCAGCCCTGGAACGTGCCGCGGCCTGTGTTGAAGCGGGGGCTGACATGGTGTTCCCGGAAGCCATTACCGAGCTTGAGATGTACAAACTGTTTGCCAACCGGGTCAAAGCCCCGATCCTGGCCAATATCACCGAATTCGGTGCCACGCCGCTGTACACCACCGAGCAACTGGCCGGTGCTGACGTATCGCTGGTGCTGTATCCGCTGTCGGCATTCCGGGCCATGAACAAGGCGGCCGAAAACGTCTACACCGCGATCCGCCGCGACGGCACCCAGCAAAACGTGATCGACAGCATGCAAACCCGCATGGAACTTTACGATGCCATCAACTACCACGAGTTCGAGCAGAAGCTCGATGCGTTGTTTGCCGCGAAGAAGTAACAGAACACTGTGACTCTGTGGGCGCGGGCTTGCTCGCGATAGGGTCACCGCAGTGATTCAGGCAAACCGTGTTGCCTGAATCGCGAGCAGGCTCGCTCCCACACAGGTATGTATTGAACCCAGTAGTTGCCGAATCCCTAACAAATTCAAGATTGGAGAAGCGCAATGGCCGAAGCAAAAGTATTGAGTGGTGCCGGACTACGCGGCCAGGTGGCCGGGCAAACGGCCCTGTCCACCGTAGGCCAGGAAGGCGCAGGCCTCACTTATCGTGGTTATGACGTACGTGAACTGGCGGCCGAAGCACGCTTTGAAGAAGTGGCTTACCTGCTGTTATATGGCGAACAGCCGACCAAGACCCAACTGGCTGCCTACACGGCCAAGCTGCAAAAGCTGCGCGATCTGCCCCAGGCATTGAAAGAAGTGCTGGAGCGCATTCCCGCCGACGCCCACCCGATGGACGTGATGCGCACCGGTTGCTCGTTCCTGGGCAATATCGAGCCGGAGAAAGACTTCGCCGAGCAACAGGACAAGACCGACCGCCTGCTGGCCGCCTTCCCGGCGATCATGTGCTACTGGTATCGCTTCAGCCATGACGGCAAGCGCATTCACTGCGTAACCGACGAAGAGTCGATCGGCGGCCACTTCCTGCACTTGCTGCACGACAAAAAACCGAGCGAGTTGCACGTCAAGGTGATGAACGTGTCACTGATCCTTTACGCCGAGCACGAGTTCAACGCTTCGACCTTTACTGCCCGTGTTTGTGCCTCGACCTTGTCCGACCTGTATTCATGCATCACTGCAGCGATCGGCTCGCTGCGCGGCCCGCTGCACGGCGGCGCCAACGAGGCGGCGATGGAAATGATCGAACGCTTCGACTCGGCAGAAGAGGCGGTGCAAGGCACCCTCGGCATGCTGGCGCGCAAGGACAAGATCATGGGCTTTGGCCATGCGATCTACAAAGACAGCGACCCGCGTAACGAAGTGATCAAGGGCTGGTCGAAAAAACTCGCCGACGAAGTGGGCGACACCGTGTTGTTCCCGGTCTCCGAAGCGATCGACAAAACCATGTGGGAACAAAAGAAGCTGTTCCCCAACGCCGATTTCTACCATGCCTCGGCGTATCACTTCATGGGTATCCCGACCAAGCTGTTTACCCCGATCTTTGTCTGCTCACGCCTGACCGGCTGGGCGGCGCATGTGTTCGAGCAGCGTGCCAACAACCGCATCATCCGTCCGAGCGCCGAATACATCGGCGTAGAACAGCGCAAGTTCGTGCCAATCGAACGTCGCTGAGTGAGGCCACTGGCTCCCGCTGAAGGTGGGAGCCGGTTCCCTCTTTTGTAACTACCGTGATCGAGTCCTGCGCCAATGAATACTGAATTTCGCAAAACATTACCGGGCACCCGGCTGGATTATTTCGACACCCGTGCGGCCGTCGATGCGATCAAGCCCGGTGCGTACGACACATTGCCTTACACCTCCCGCGTACTGGCCGAAAACCTGGTACGCCGCTGTGATCCTGCCACCCTGAATGCATCGCTGAGCCAGTTGATCGATCGCAAGCGCGATCTCGACTTTCCGTGGTTCCCGGCGCGTGTGGTGTGCCACGACATTCTCGGCCAGACCGCGCTGGTCGACCTCGCCGGCCTGCGTGACGCCATCGCCCAGCAGGGTGGTGACCCGGCCCAGGTCAATCCGGTAGTGCCGACCCAACTGATCGTCGACCACTCGCTGGCGGTGGAATGCGGCGGCTACGACCCCGAGGCATTTGAAAAGAACCGCGCCATCGAGGACCGTCGCAACGAAGACCGCTTCCACTTTATCGAGTGGACCAAAAAAGCCTTTAAAAACGTTGATGTGATCCCGCCGGGCAACGGCATCATGCACCAGATCAACCTGGAGAAAATGTCTCCGGTGATCCAGGTGCGCGACGGTGTGGCCTTCCCTGATACCTGCGTAGGCACTGACAGCCACACCCCTCACGTGGATTCGCTGGGCGTGATCGCCATTGGTGTCGGTGGTCTTGAGGCCGAAAGCGTGATGCTTGGCCGTGCCTCGTGGATGCGCCTGCCGGAAATCGTCGGCGTCGAACTGACCGGCAAGCTGCAACCGGGCATTACCGCCACCGATATGGTGCTGGCGCTCACCGAGTTCCTGCGCAAGCAGAAAGTGGTCGGTGCCTGGCTGGAGTTCTTCGGTGAAGGTGCCGCAGCGCTGACCCTGGGCGACCGTGCCACCATTTCCAACATGGCTCCTGAATACGGCGCCACGGCTGCGATGTTTTACATCGACCAGCAAACCATTGACTACCTCAAGCTGACTGGTCGTGAAGATCAGCAAGTGCAACTGGTGGAGAACTACGCCAGGGTCAGCGGCCTTTGGGCCGACAGCCTGAAGGGTGCGCAGTACGAGCGCAGCCTGAGCTTTGACCTGTCGTCGGTAGTGCGCAACATGGCCGGACCGAGCAACCCCCACGCCCGTGTGGCCACCACTGATCTGGCGGCCAAAGGCATCGCCGGTCAATGGGACGAAGTGCCGGGGCAAATGCCCGACGGCGCGGTCATCATCGCGGCGATCACCAGCTGCACCAATACCAGCAACCCGCGCAACGTGATCGCTGCGGGCTTGATGGCGCGCAATGCCAACCAGCTTGGCCTGAGCCGCAAACCGTGGGTCAAAACCTCGCTGGCGCCGGGCTCCAAAACCGTGGCCCTGTATCTGGACGAAGCCGGTTTGACCCATGAACTGGAGAAACTGGGGTTTGGCGTGGTGGCATTTGCCTGCACCACCTGCAACGGTATGTCCGGTGCCCTGGACCCGGCCATCCAGCAGGAAATCATCGACCGCGACCTGTACGCCACGGCTGTACTGTCGGGCAACCGCAACTTTGACGGGCGTATTCACCCTTACGCCAAACAGGCGTTTCTCGCCTCGCCGCCGCTGGTGGTGGCCTACGCGATTGCCGGCACTATCCGCTTCGATATCGAGAAAGATGTATTGGGCCTGGACGCCAATGGCAAGGAAATCCGCCTGAAAGACATCTGGCCGAGCGATGAAGAAATCGACGCTGTGGTCAAGGCCGCCGTGAAGCCGGAGCAGTTCCGCCAGGTGTATATCCCGATGTTCGCCATTCATGAAGACACCGGCCCGAAAGTCGAGCCGCAGTATGACTGGCGCCCGCAGAGCACGTACATCCGCCGTCCGCCGTACTGGGAAGGTGCGTTGGCCGGGGCTCGTCCGCTCAAGGGCATGCGCCCGCTGGCGGTACTGCCGGACAACATCACCACAGACCACTTGTCGCCGTCCAACGCCATCATGCTCGACAGCGCCGCAGGCGAATATCTGGCGAAAATGGGCTTGCCGGAAGTCGACTTCAACTCATACGCAACGCACCGCGGCGACCACCTGACGGCCCAGCGCGCGACCTTCGCCAACCCGAAACTGTTCAACGAAATGGTGATCGAGGACGGCAAGGTCAAACAGGGCTCCCTGACTCGCCTTGAGCCCGAAGGGCAGGTGATGCGCATGTGGGAAGCCATCGAAACCTACATGGAACGCAAGCAGCCGTTGATCATTATCGCGGGCGCCGATTACGGTCAGGGTTCGTCCCGTGACTGGGCGGCCAAAGGGGTGCGCCTGGCAGGGGTCGAGGCCATTGCGGCCGAGGGCTTTGAGCGTATTCACCGTACCAACCTGGTGGGCATGGGCGTGTTGCCACTGGAATTTTTGCCGGGCACCAACCGCAAAACCCTGCAAATCGACGGCAGTGAAACCTACGACGTGATCGGCGAACGCACCCCGCGTGCCACGCTGACCCTGGTGATCACCCGCAAAAATGGTGAGCGCCTGGAAGTGCCGGTGACCTGCCGCCTGGATACTGCGGAAGAAGTCTCGATCTACGAAGCAGGCGGCGTGTTGCAGCGTTTTGCCCAGGACTTCCTGGAATCGGCGACAGCCTAACCCCAGCGCCGGGGCCACGAGCCCCGGCTACTACAGGACTCAGTCATATGGTCTACGCAGCGCAAATCAGAATTCCCGCGACCTATATGCGTGGCGGCACCAGTAAAGGCGTGTTCTTCAGTCTGCTGGACCTTCCCGCCGTGGCTCAGGTACCGGGTGCCGCCCGTGATGCCTTGTTGTTGCGCGTGATCGGTAGCCCAGACCCTTACGAAAAACAGATCGACGGCATGGGCGCGGCCACTTCCAGCACCAGCAAAACCGTGATCGTCAGCAAAAGCCTGCGTGCGGATCATGATGTCGATTACCTGTTCGGTCAGGTCGCGATCGACAAGCCCTTTGTGGACTGGAGCGGCAACTGCGGCAACCTGTCTGCGGCGGTCGGGTCGTTCGCGGTCAGCAGCGGCCTGGTGGATACCGCTCGTATCCCCCGCAATGGTACGGCGGTGGTACGTATCTGGCAGGCCAATATTGGCAAGACCATCATTGCCCATGTGCCGATCACCGACGGTGCGGTACAGGAAACCGGCGATTTTGAACTCGACGGCGTGACCTTCCCGGCCGCAGAAGTGCAGTTGGAATTTATCAGCCCGGCAGCGGATGAAGAGGGGGCAGGCGGTTCGATGTTTCCAACCGGTAACCTGGTGGACGACCTCGAAGTACCGGGTGTCGGCACCTTGAACGTGACCATGATCAATGCCGGGATTCCGACGATTTTCGTCAATGCGCGGGATATCGGTTACAGCGGTGCAGAGCTGCAGAGCGACATCAACAGCGACCCTAAAGCCCTGGCCATGTTCGAAACTATCCGTGCTCACGGTGCGTTGCGCATGGGCCTGATAGACAAGCTTGAAGACGCGGCCAAGCGTCAGCACACGCCCAAGGTCGCCTTTGTTGCCGGGCCTGCGGACTACGTGTCATCCAGCGGCAAGCCGGTCAGTGCTCAGAGTGTGGATTTGCTGGTGCGGGCCTTGTCGATGGGCAAGTTGCACCACGCCATGATGGGCACCGCTGCGGTGGCCATCGGTACGGCTGCGGCGATCCCGGGCACGCTGGTCAACCTGGCGGCCGGTGGTGAACAGCGCGATGCCGTGCGCTTTGGCCATCCCTCGGGCACCTTGCGCGTGGGTGCCGAAGCCCGGCAGGTTGACGGCGAATGGACCGTGACCAAAGCCATCATGAGCCGCAGTGCGCGGGTACTGATGGAAGGCTGGGTGCGGGTGCCGGGTGATTCTTTTTGATCGGGTGAACCCTTTGCCCTCACCCCAACCCTCTCCCTCCGGGAGAGGGCCAGGGTGAGGGGCTTTTGATTCTGATACATCAAACGGGCATTTAGACCCGCAAAATCACGATGAACCTGAGGATGGACACGACCCTTACCCACTCTTTGGAGACTGCCCCATGAGCGCCAACGTCGACCTCAACAACCGCCCCGATTACGACAAGGTTTTGCAGGACATTGCCGATTATGTCCTGTCCTACACCATCACCTCCCCCGAAGCCCTCGATACTGCCCGCAACTGCCTGATGGATACCTTGGGCTGCGGCCTGCTGGCGCTGCGTTTTCCGGAGTGCAGCAAGCACCTGGGGCCTTTCGTCGAGGGCACGGTTGTGCCTTTTGGCGCGAGGGTCCCAGGTACTTCGTTTCGCCTGGACCCGGTCAAGGCGGCATGGGACATCGGCTGTATCGTGCGCTGGCTGGACTACAACGACACCTGGCTGGCGGCGGAGTGGGGCCATCCTTCGGATAATCTGGGCGGTATTCTGGCGGTAGCCGATCATCTGTCGCAAAAACGTGTAGCCAATGGCGAAGCGCCGATGACGATGCGGGCGGTGCTCGAAGCAATGATCATGGCCCATGAGATTCAGGGCGTGATTGCCCTGGAAAACTCTTTCAATCGTGTTGGCCTGGACCATGTTCTGCTGGTCAAGGTCGCCTCGACGGCGGTGTGCGCCAAACTGATGGGCGCCACTCGCGAGCAGTTGCTGTCGGCGCTGTCCCATGCTTTTGTGGATGGGCAGGCGTTGCGCACCTATCGTCATGCGCCGAACGCCGGATCGCGTAAATCCTGGGCTGCCGGGGATGCGTCGAGTCGCGGGGTGCGTCTGGCTGACATTGCGTTACGCGGTGAAATGGGCATCCCCGGGGTGCTGACTGCGCCGCAATGGGGCTTCTACGATGTGCTGTTCAGCCATACCAACAAGGATCTGGCGCTCAAGCCCGAGGACCAGCGCCAGTTCAGCCTGAGCCAGCCCTATGGCACCTATGTAATGGAAAACGTGCTGTTCAAGATCAGCTTCCCGGCCGAATTCCATGCGCAGACTGCGTGCGAAGCAGCAGTGACCTTGCATCCCCAGGTCAAGGACCGCTTGCACGATATCGAGAAAATCGTGATTACAACCCACGAATCGGCGATTCGGATCATTTCCAAGCAAGGCAAATTGGCCAACGCGGCGGACCGTGATCACTGTATTCAATACATGACCGCGGTACCGCTGGCGTTTGGCAATCTGATAGCAGAACACTACGAAGATGATTTTCACGCGGCCCACCCGATCATCGACCAATTGCGGGAAAAAATGGTAGTGGTCGAAAATCCGCGCTACACACGCGAGTACCTGGAGGCAGACAAACGCTCAATTGCCAATGCCATCGAGGTTTTTTTCAGCGATGGCACCAGCACCGGGCAGGTGGAAGTGGAATACCCCATTGGCCATCGTCGGCGTCGTGATGAGGGGATTCCATTGCTGGAGGACAAGTTCAGGGCCAACCTGGCCACCCGTTTTGTGAGCCAGCGGTGTGCGCAGATTTTTACCCTGTGCAAGGATCAGCAGGCGCTGGAGGCCACGCCGGTTAACCGGTTTGTGGACCTGTTGGTGATTTGAGCCAGAAGTGGGAGCGAGCCTGCTCGCGAAAGGGCTTTACCGGCTTCGCGAGCAGGCTCGCTCCCACAGGTTTCATGTGTTCAGGGCTGTTATTTGAACCGCCGCTCCACGCCTTTTTCGACCAGGATCTTGGCCGATATTTCTTCCACCGAGAAATGCGTGGAGTTGATATGCGGAATGTTTTCGCGCTGAAACAGGCGTTCAACTTCGCGCACTTCAAATTCGCACTGGGCAAAGCTTGAGTAGCGGCTGTTGGGCTTGCGTTCGTTGCGGATGGCCGTCAGGCGGTCCGGGTCGATGGTCAGGCCGAAGAGCTTGTGTTTGTGTACACGCAGGGCAGCCGGCAGCTTGAGGCTTTCCATGTCGTCATCGGTCAGCGGGTAGTTGGCAGCGCGGATGCCGAATTGCATCGCCATATAAAGGCAGGTCGGGGTTTTGCCGCAACGGGACACGCCAACCAGGATCAGGTCGGCCTTGTCGTACTTGTGTGTGCGGGCGCCGTCATCATTGTCGAGGGCAAAGTTCACCGCCTCGATGCGCTCCATATAGTTGGAGTTGTGGCCAATGGAGTGGGACTTACCCACCGAATACGAGGAATGTTCACCCAGCGCCTGCTCCAGTGGAGCAAGGAAACTGGAGAAGATGTCGATCATGAAACCATTGGACGTGGCGAGGATTTCGCGAATGTCCTGATTGACGATAGTGTCGAAAATTATCGGGCTGAATCCGTCTTTTTCGGCGGCGTTATCGATTTGTTGTACCATTGCCCGCGCTTTTTCCACGCTGTCTATGTAGGGGCGCGTGAACTTGCTGAAGGTCACATTTTCGAATTGTGCCAGCAAACTCTGGCCCAGGGTTTCGGCAGTAATACCGGTGCCATCGGATATAAAGAAAGCAGATCGTTTCATTTGCGCCTTGGGCCTTAAGCTGGTGACGATTCTTGGATATGATAGGCGCGCTTTTGTCGCGCTACATGACAGGCAGTGTCACTTATTTTCCAGGTCCAGGCCACAATCGCTGTGATGCCTCATGATGAGGATCCAGCGCCCTGAGCTTTTCCCAACACCGTTAGTGGAGAGATCACCTTGGTAGAGTACGTAGTTTCCCTCGATAAGCTCGGCGCCCATGACGTGGAGCATGTGGGGGGCAAGAACGCATCCCTCGGCGAGATGATCAGTAATCTTGCAGGCGCTGGTGTTTCAGTTCCCGGTGGCTTCGCCACGACTTCTCAGGCATATCGTGATTTTCTCGAACTGAGTGGTTTGAACGACCAGATCCACGCTGCGCTGGATGCGCTCGATGTAGATGACGTCAATGCCCTGGCCAAAACCGGTGCCCAGATCCGTCAATGGATCATGGAAGCCGAGTTCCCGGAGAAGCTTAACGCCGAAATTCGTACCGCCTTTGCCGCTTTGTCCCAGGGCAACCCTGACATGGCCGTTGCCGTGCGCTCCTCGGCCACCGCCGAAGACTTGCCGGACGCGTCCTTTGCCGGTCAGCAAGAAACCTTCCTGAATATCCGTGGCGTTGAAAACGTCATTCGTGCGGCCAAGGAAGTATTTGCCTCCCTGTTCAACGACCGCGCTATTTCTTACCGCGTGCACCAGGGCTTTGACCACAAACTGGTCGCCCTGTCTGCAGGCGTACAGCGCATGGTGCGCTCCGAAACCGGCACCGCGGGCGTGATGTTTACCCTGGACACTGAATCAGGCTTCCGTGATGTAGTGTTTATCACCGGCGCCTACGGCCTGGGTGAGACCGTCGTGCAAGGTGCGGTAAACCCGGACGAATTCTACGTTCACAAACAAACCCTGGAAGCGGGTCGCCCTGCGATTCTGCGTCGTAACCTGGGCAGCAAAGCCATCAAGATGATCTACGGCGACGAAGCCAAGGCCGGCAAGTCGGTCAAGGTGATCGACGTTGAAAAGGCCGATCGCGCGCGTTTCTGCCTGACCGATGCTGAAGTCAGCGAACTGGCCAAGCAAGCCATGATCATCGAGAAGCACTACAAGTGCCCGATGGACATCGAGTGGGCCAAAGACGGCGATGACGGCAAGCTGTACATCGTACAGGCGCGCCCGGAAACCGTGAAAAGCCGCAGCGCCGGCAATGTCATGGAGCGCTACCTGCTCAAGGAAACCGGTACGGTACTGGCTGAAGGCCGCGCCATTGGCCAGCGTATCGGTGCAGGCAAGGTCCGCATCATCAAGGACGTGTCGGAAATGGATAAAGTCCAGCCGGGCGACGTACTGGTCTCCGACATGACCGACCCGGACTGGGAACCCGTGATGAAGCGCGCCAGCGCCATCGTCACCAACCGCGGCGGTCGTACCTGTCATGCGGCGATCATCGCTCGCGAGCTGGGTATCCCGGCCGTGGTGGGTTGCGGCAACGCCACCCAGCTGTTGAAAGACGGCCAGGGCGTTACCGTTTCGTGCGCTGAAGGCGATACCGGGTTTATCTTTGAAGGCGAACTGGGCTTCGATATCAAGAAGAACTCCGTGGACGCCATGCCGGACCTGCCGTTCAAGATCATGATGAACGTCGGCAACCCGGACCGTGCCTTTGACTTCGCGCAATTGCCGAACGCCGGTGTGGGCCTGGCCCGTCTGGAGTTCATTATCAACCGCATGATCGGTGTACACCCCAAAGCCCTGCTGAACTACGATGGCCTGCCACAGGAAATCAAGGACAGCGTCGACAAGCGCATCGCCGGCTACAACGATCCGGTGGGCTTCTACGTCGAAAAACTGGTTGAAGGCATCAGCACCCTGGCCGCCGCTTTTGCACCGAAAAAAGTCATCGTGCGCCTGTCGGACTTCAAGTCCAACGAATACGCCAACCTGATCGGCGGCAAGCTGTACGAGCCTGAAGAAGAGAACCCGATGCTGGGCTTCCGCGGTGCTTCGCGTTACATCAGTGAAAACTTCCGAGACTGCTTCGAGCTTGAATGCCGTGCGCTCAAGCGTGTGCGTAACGAAATGGGCTTTACCAACGTTGAAATCATGGTGCCGTTCGTCCGTACCCTGGGTGAAGCGAGCCAGGTGATAGATCTGCTGGCGGAAAACGGCCTCAAGCGTGGTGAAAACGGTCTGCGCGTGATCATGATGTGCGAACTGCCTTCCAACGCGATCCTGGCTGAAGAGTTCCTGGAGTTCTTCGACGGGTTCTCCATCGGCTCCAACGACCTGACTCAGCTGACCCTGGGTCTGGACCGCGACTCCGGTGTCATTGCGCACCTGTTTGATGAGCGCAACCCGGCGGTTAAAAAGCTGCTGTCCAACGCCATTCAGGCGTGCAACAAGGCTGGCAAGTACATCGGTATTTGCGGCCAGGGCCCGTCCGATCACCCGGATCTGGCGCTATGGCTGATGGAGCAGGGTATCGAAAGTGTTTCCCTGAACCCGGACACCGTTCTGGAAACCTGGTTCTTCCTTGCAGAGGGTCAGGCGCAGGCTTGAGTCGTTGAGCGTGGAGCAGGGCAGCCAAAGGGCTGCCCTGCTCTTTATAGGCAGTGGTAGGGCGAGTTCCTGTGTGAAATCGCCCTTTTTTGTGCAAGAGCATTATGCAAAGCAGCAGTCTCCTTTTTCCCGTTGCCCTGATCAGCGCTGAGCGTCGGGGCGATCTGAGCGAAGACGTTTATCGCTTGAAACCGGCCAACAGCCCGGATATTTCCGTTGAGCTGGTGGTGACCCGCCTGGGGATGGCCGACGACAGCCAGGTACGCGGCGTGCCGGTCATCCTGTTGCATGGCAGTTTTTCCAATCGGCGTTTTTGGTACTCGCCCAAGGGGGCAGGGCTAGGGGCGTTTTTGGCGCGTGCCGGGTTTGATGTGTGGCTGCCCGAAATGCGTGGCCATGGTCTTTCGTCACGAAATATTAGCTGGGCTAAAAATCGCGTGGCGGACTATGCCCGCTACGACTTGCCAGCCATAGCGGCATTTGTTCGCGAGCAAAGCGGGCAAGTTCCGCACTGGCTCGGCCATTCTCAGGGTGCCATCAGTTTGGCCGCGGCCTTGGGGGGCAAGTATCTGAGTGAGCCGGATGTGGCGTCGGCGGCGTTTTTTGGCTGTCAGATCAATCGCCGTTACTGGTCACTGAAAATTCCTCCGATTGAGTGGGGTGCCTATCTGTTGTTGAAGCGCTTCAAGCAACTGTCGGGGACGCGACTCAAGCGTGGCCCGGAAGACGAGCCGGTCAGCATCGCCCTGGAAACCCTGCGCTGGAATGGTTTTATGGGGCGTTTCAAGGACGCCGAGCGCGACTGGTGGGCCGGTTTGGCCGAGGTTCAGGTCCCGGCACTGGTGGTGGCAGCGGTGGGTGATCGGCAAACGCCGGAGTGGGCGTGTCGCAAGCTGTTCGACCAGTTGGGCTCAGAACAGCGCATGTTCGTGTCCCTTGGCCGTGAGCATGGCTTCAGCTCTGATTACAGTCACGTTGAAATGCTGGTCAGCCAGTCTGCGCAGCAGGAAGTGTGGCCATTGGTGCGTGATTGGCTACTAAAAGGCACGACGAAATCGTTGTAGATACTCTGTTGCAGGTCAAGCCCTCTATTGTGGGAGCGAGCCTGCTCGCGAACGATCTTCGCGAGCAGGCTCGCTCCCACAGTTGCAGTGTTTCTGTAGCTGCTTCGTTCATACGGCAGCTGGTGCGGATGGCGTGTGACCCGATATCGCAAGGTGGTCATAACGTGTTCTTTTATGTGATATTGGTTGCCGCTCGAGGCTTGGACGACTTTTAAAGCCGGGCTTGTCCAAAGCGTCTATAACCCATAGTGCTATCGTTGTTTTCACTGTTGTGCCCACCCTGAACAGGAGCTTTCCCGTGAATCACTACATCACCCCCGATCTGTGCGATGCCTACCCTGAGCTGGTGCAGGTACTTGAGCCCATGTTCAGCAATTTCGGCGGGCGCGACTCCTTTGGCGGCGAGATCGTGACCATCAAGTGCTTCGAGGACAACTCCCGGGTCAAGGAACAGGCTGAACTCAGCGGTGAAGGCAAAGTGCTGGTGGTCGATGGGGGCGGTTCCCTGCGTCATGCCTTGCTGGGCGACATGATTGCAGACAGGGCGGCAAAAAATGGCTGGGAAGGTATTGTTATTTACGGCTGCATTCGCGACGTCGATGTGCTCGCGCAAACCGATCTCGGCGTGCAGGCTTTGGCCAGTCATCCGCTCAAGAGCAACCGTCGCGGTGTGGGCGATGTCAACGTGCCCGTGACGTTTGCGGGTGTCACGTTCCGCCCCGGTGAATTCATTTATGCCGACAATAATGGCGTTATCATTTCGCCAACCGCTCTGAAAATGCCGGGCTAAACGCATTACCACTAAGGATCACGGATGTTCGAGGAAGAAAACGCTCAATGGGGGCTGGTGCATGCGCTGGTGCTGGATGGTGAAGGCGGCGCACGTTCGATTGCGCGCACCGAGCTGAACGACCTTCAGTTGCAGGCCCACGAAAGCCTCTGGCTGCATTGGGATCGCAGTCATCCGCAAACCCAGAGCTGGCTGCGTGATTCCAGTGGCTTGAGTGATTTCAACTGTGATCTGCTGCTTGAAGAAAATACCCGTCCGCGCCTGGTGCCTGCCCCCAACAATGAGCTGCTGCTGTTTATGCGCGGGGTCAACCTGAACCCCGGCGCAGAGCCTGAAGACATGGTTTCACTGCGTATTTTCGGCAGTGCGCAGCGCTTGATCTCATTGCGCATGCGACCATTGCGGGCCACCGATGAGTTGCTCAGTGAGTTTTCCCAGGGAGAAGGCCCGAAAAATCCCTCTGAATTGATCCTGTACCTGGCCCAGCACCTGACATTGAAGGTGCAGGACTTGATCGGCGAACTGTCAGAAATCGTCGATGACGAAGAAGATAAAATAGATGCCGACGAACGGTACACACCTGATCACAACAGCCTCCTGCAGGTTCGTCGAAGGGCAGCCGCCTTGCGTCGATTCCTGGCACCTCAGCGGGATATTTTCGGTCAGCTTACGCGTATCAAATTACCCTGGTTCAGTGCCGATGATGCCGACTACTGGAACGAACTGAACAACAGCCTGACCCGCTATCTGGAGGAGCTCGAACTGACCCGCGAGCGCGTGGGGCTGGTGCTCGAGTCTGAAGACCGGCGTTTGAACGTGCGTATGAGCCGCATCATGTATCGCTTTGGCGTGCTGACGGGGATCTTTCTGCCGATCACCTTTATTACCGGTTTGCTGGGCATCAATGTGGGGGGCGTACCGTTCTCCGATGACTCTTATGGCTTTGCCATAACCTGCGGCGTGATGCTGGTTATCGGGGCGGGGCAATGGTGGTTTTACCGTCGTTTGCAGTGGCTGTGACCGGGTGAATGTGACCCCGGCAAATGTCCCTTCGTCTTTTACTGACTTACCGAGAGGTGCTTATGCACGATCCGTTTGAACAGTCCTTACGTGAAATGCTCAAGGCCGAGCCGTCCAACCGGGATGACGATGCGTGCCTGGGTCGCGTGCTGAAAACCGCCAACCGACAGGTCGGTGCGGGAGACCTTTTCAGCCTGCTGGGCCGCTGGATGCAAGCACTGATGATTGCTTTGAATAGCGGTTCGGCTCATATTGCGCCCGTTTCGCGACGCAAATCTGCTGCTCGCCCTGTTGATAAGGCTGATTGAACATGGAATTGAATGTCTGGACCCAAAGCCTGGTCGCGGCAATGACTGCCTTGTGGACCAAGATTGCCAACTTTATTCCCAACCTCTTCGGCGCGTTGGTGGTAGTACTGCTGGGCTTCGTGGTTGCTAAACTGCTCGACGCCTTGCTGTCCAAACTGCTTGCCAAGTTGGGCCTTGACCGCCTGATGGGCGGTACGGGCTTGACCAAGATTCTGGCCCGGGTCGGAATTCAGGTGCCCATTTCGACGCTGATTGGCAAAATCGTCTACTGGTTTGTGCTGCTGGTATTCCTGGTTTCTGCAGCGCAGTCTCTGGGCCTGGATCGTGTGTCATCCGCGCTGGATCTGTTGACGGTGTATCTGCCCAAGGTCTTTGGTGCGCTGCTGGTTCTGCTGGCAGGCGTGTTGCTGGCCCAGGTGCTCAACGGCCTGGTGCGTGGCGCTGCCGAGAGCGTGGGCTTCGATTATGCCGGCGGGCTGGGCAGGGTGACCCAGGGGCTGGTCATCATCATCAGCATCTCCGTGGCTATCAGCCAGCTGGAGGTCAAGACCGACCTGCTAAACCATGTGATTGTTATTGTGTTGATTACCGTTGGTCTGGCTATTGCACTGGCAATGGGGCTGGGCAGCCGGGAAATCGCCGGGCAAATACTGGCCGGGATCTATGTGCGTGAGCTGTATCAGGTTGGTCAGGAAGTGCGGATTGGCGAGGTTGAAGGGCAGATCGAAGAAATTGGCACGGTTAAAACCACGTTGCTGACCGATGAGGGTGAGCTAGTCTCCATCTCGAACCGGATCTTGCTGGAGCAGCACGTAACCAGCCGCTAACACGGCAAACCCTGCTAATGTACGCCGCCGCAAAAAAGCCAAGATTGACTGGTTGCGGCGGACATTGACCTGACTGTTGGCACAACTCGTTTTGAATAAAGCACAATCGCTATCCATGCGCTATGACCCCCGCGAGCTCTCTGATGAGGAGCTGGTGGCGCGCTCGCATGATGAGTTGTTTCACGTGACACGTGCCTATGAAGAGCTGATGCGGCGCTATCAGCGCACTTTGTTCAACGTTTGTTCAAGGTATTTAGGGAACGATAGGGACGCTGATGATGTCTGTCAGGAAGTCATGCTGAAAGTGCTGTACGGTTTGAAAAATTTTGAAGGCAAGTCGAAATTCAAGACATGGCTGTATAGCATCACCTACAACGAGTGCATTACACAGTATCGAAAGGAACGGCGAAAGCGTCGCTTGATGGACGCATTAAGTATTGACCCCCTCGAGGAAGCGTCCGAAGAAAAGGCGCCGAAACCTGAGGAAAAGGGCGGACTTGATCGCTGGCTGGTGCATGTAAATCCGATTGATCGTGAGATTCTTGTGCTGCGTTTTGTCGCAGAACTGGAATTTCAGGAAATCGCGGACATAATGCATATGGGTTTGAGTGCGACAAAGATGCGTTACAAGCGTGCTCTAGATAAATTGCGTGAGAAATTTGCAGGCATTGCTGAAACTTAGTTCAGCGCAAATGGCTCTACGTGTAGGCAAGGTCTGATAGACTTGCTGCCGAGTTGTCCCCCGGTATGAGGGACTGCTTTACAATCACCAGATGGGGATTTAACGGATGAAACTGAAAAACACCTTGGGCATTGCCATTGGTTCCTTTGTAGCCGCAACTTCGTTCGGTGCCCTGGCACAAGGCCAAGGCGCGGTCGAGGGTGAACTGTTCTACAAAAAACAGTACAACGACAGCGTCAAGCACGTAGAAGACGGTTACAACCCAGGCGCATCGATCGGTTACTTCCTGACCGACGACGTTTCGTTGAACCTGACCTACGACAAAACCAACCACACCCGTTCGAATGACGGCACTGGCCACCAGAAAATCAAAGGCGACAACTTTGGTCTGAACGCTCAGTACCACTTCGGCACCGTAGGCGACGCTCTGCGTCCATACGTTTCCGGCGGTGTTGCTCACAAGAGCATGACCAACGTTGAGGCTGACGGCCACAGCGGTCGCGACAAGTCGACTTTCCTGACTGCAGGCGCTGGTGTTAAGTGGTACATCACTGACAACCTGTTCGCCCGTGCTGGCGTTGAAGCTGACTACAAACTGGACAACGGCAAGTGGGACTACGCTCCTACCGTTGGTCTGGGTGTGAACTTCGGCGGTAACGGCGGTAAAGTCGCTCCTGCTCCAGTTCCAGCTCCAGCACCAGTTGAGCCAGAGCCAGAAGCTCCGATCGCTGAAGTTGTTCGCGTTGAACTTGACGTGAAATTCGACTTCGACAAGTCGGTTGTTAAATCGCAGTACATGCCTGACATCAACAACGTTGCTGATTTCATGAAGCAGTACCCTGCGACCACCACTACTGTTGCTGGTTACACTGACAGCATCGGTCCAGACGCCTACAACCAGAAACTGTCGCAGCGTCGTGCTGACGCTGTTCGTGCAGCCCTGGTTAACCAAGGTGTTGCAGCCAACCGCGTAGACGCAGTTGGCCACGGCGAAGCCAACCCAGTTGCAAGCAACGCAACTGAAGAAGGCCGTGCCCTGAACCGTCGCGTAGAAGCTACCGTTCAAGCAGAAGCTAAGTAATTTTTAGCTAGGCTGTTCAGAAAAACCCGGCTCAGGCCGGGTTTTTCTTTGCCTGTGATTTAGTGAAGCGCGCAGCTATAATCGCGCTCTCTTCAAGCAACCCTTTGAGTCCTATCAGCCCATGTATAACCTGGCCCGCCAGTTGCTCTTCAAACTCTCCCCTGAAACCTCCCACGACCTGTCCCTGGACTTGATCGGCGCAGGTGGCCGTCTCGGGCTTAACGGTTTGTTGTGCAAGGCGCCGGCAAGGCTGCCAGTGACGGTGATGGGGCTGGACTTCCCTAACCCGGTCGGCCTGGCCGCAGGTCTGGACAAAAATGGTGCGGCCATTGATGGCTTTGCACAACTGGGTTTTGGCTTCGTTGAGATCGGCACCGTGACGCCGCGACCTCAGCCGGGCAATCCCAAACCCCGTATTTTCCGACTGCCTGAAGCGCAAGCGATCATCAACCGCATGGGGTTCAACAACCTTGGCGTCGATCACCTGCTTGCACGGGTTCAGGCAGCCAGGTACAGCGGTATCCTGGGTATCAACATTGGCAAGAACTTCGATACGCCGGTTGAGCGAGCGGTCGATGATTACCTGATTTGCCTGGACAAGGTGTATGAGCACGCCAGCTACGTGACTGTAAACGTCAGCTCGCCTAACACGCCGGGTTTGCGCAGCCTGCAATTCGGTGATTCGCTCAAGCAATTGCTCGAGGCCCTGCAGCTGCGTCAGAACGAGCTGACTCAGCGCCACGGCAAGCGCGTACCGCTGGCGATCAAGATCGCCCCTGACATGACAGACGAAGAAACCGTGCTTGTGGCTCAGGCGCTGCTTGAGACGGGTATGGACGCAGTGATTGCCACCAACACCACGCTGAGTCGTACAGGTGTTGAAGGTATGGAGCATGGCGACGAGGCGGGTGGTCTGTCTGGAGCACCGGTTCGTGAGAAAAGCACTCACACGGTGTCAGTTCTGGCCGGTGAGCTGGCAGGTCGTATGCCGATCATTGCTGCGGGCGGGATTATCGAGGGCAAACACGCAGCTGAAAAAATCACTGCGGGTGCGAGCCTGGTGCAGATTTATTCGGGCTTTATCTACAAGGGTCCGGCCTTGATTCGCGAGTCGGTTGACGCCATATCGGCCTTGGCGCGCTGATTGGCAGGCAATAAAAAGGGCTCCCCTAAGGAGCCCTTGGGCCGTAGCCCGCCGCCTGGAAAGGGCGGCAAGGTTGAGTCAGTACAGCTTCGAGGTGATGTCGGATTTTGCCCGGAGTTAGCCGACGGCGTGAAGTTCGTTGAGTCTGTGGATGCCCGCAGTGCCTGTCATACCGTCCCAGTTGTCGCCGCGTCCTTCACGCCAGCCGTTAATCCAGGCTTGGCGTACCGACGGTAGAGTAAAAGGGCAAAGCTCGCGGGATTTTCCGTTAACACCGTATTGATATCCGCGAAGGAACGCTTTTTCCAACGGATCACGCTTAAGTCTTCTCATAGGGTATTGCCCTCACTTGTTGACTGTTTATTTAGCGTCGGCCTTCCAGAGGCCGGGGCAGAGTGTTCTGCCGTTGGTGTGCTCGCTGCCGGCGTGGCGAGCATTTTGTCAGGGCCTGTGCGGCCGTAACCTGAGTTGAGTTCTAACCAATGCGCCAAGGCGTGTGAATGATCGTTTTGTCATAAGGACGTAACGATAATGGTGTTAAGGCCATAAGTAAGGTCGCTTTTTGACCACTGAATACGACCAAAGCCTGATAGGCCGAGTGTTTGCAAAGAGGATGCGTTTCATTCCCCGTCGCGAATACCCGCCTCTTTTGCTGGGGGACTATTCGACGAAGGGTCTGTATATGACCTGTTGTTTCCAGATGAATGACCTGCCTCGGCGTCTAAACTGTTCATGCCTGCGGGCATGAGTGATCGCCTCGGTGGAACGGCACAGTTTCGTGCCACGCGAGCGCTCTTCAAGAAAAGCGCTTGATTGAAAACGGAGCGGGCGATGCGTCGCCTTCTCGCTGATAGCTAATAGCCCAGGAATCCCATGTCGGATCGTTACGAACTCTTCCTTACCTGTCCCAAAGGCCTTGAAGGCCTGCTTCTCGAAGAGGCCACCGGCCTTGGTCTTGAGGAAGCCCGCGAGCACACCTCGGCCATTCGAGGCATGGCTACCATGGAGACGGCCTACCGCCTGTGCCTGTGGTCGCGCCTTGCCAACCGTGTGTTGCTGGTACTCAAGCGCTTCCCGATGAAGGACGCCGAAGACCTGTACCACGGTGTGCTGGACGTTGACTGGCAAGACCATATGGTGCCGGATGGCACCCTGGCCGTTGAGTTCAGCGGTCACGGCTCGGGTATCGACAACACCCACTTTGGTGCGTTGAAGGTAAAAGACGCCATCGTCGACAAGCTGCGCACGCCAAGCGGTGAGCGTCCTTCCATCGACAAGATCAGCCCCGACATGCGCATTCACCTGCGCCTGGACCGTGGCGAAGCCATTCTGTCGCTGGATCTGTCAGGCAGCAGCCTGCACCAGCGCGGCTACCGTCTGCAGCAGGGTGCTGCTCCGCTGAAGGAAAACCTCGCGGCGGCCATTCTGATCCGTGCGGGCTGGCCACGTATGGCCGCCGAAGGTGCTGCTCTGGCTGACCCGATGTGTGGTGTAGGTACGTTCCTTGTCGAAGGCGCGATGATCGCCGCCGATATGGCGCCAAACCTCAATCGTATTCACTGGGGTTTCGATGCCTGGCTGGGTCATATACCGGCCATCTGGAAAAAACTTCACGACGAAGCCACCGAGCGTGCCGAAATCGGCATGGCCAAGCCGCCGCTGTGGATCCGTGGCTATGAAGCCGATCCACGCCTTATCCAGCCAGCGCGCAATAACATCGAGCGCGCGGGCCTGAGTCACTGGATCAAGATCTACCAGGGCGAAGTGGCGACCTTCGAGCCGCGTCCGGACCAGAACCAGAAAGGCCTGGTAATCTGCAACCCGCCGTACGGCGAGCGTCTGGGTGATGAGGCGAGCTTGCTTTATCTCTATCAGAACCTCGGCGAGCGTCTGCGCCAGGCCTGCTTGAACTGGGAGGCCGCGGTGTTTACCGGTGCTCCGGATCTGGGCAAGCGTATGGGCATCCGTAGCCACAAGCAGTATTCGTTCTGGAACGGCGCCTTGCCGTGCAAGCTGTTGTTGATCAAGGTGGTGCCAGATCAGTTCGTTACCGGCGAGCGCCGTACCCCCGAGCAGCGTCAGGCTGAGCGCGAACAGGCTGAGTCCGATCTGCCTTCCAACATCGAAGCGCCAACCAAGTACGAGAAGTTCAACAAGAACGGTAACCCGATCAAACCGGCTCCGGTGGTGATCGAGCAGCCACGCTTGAGCGAAGGCGGGCAGATGTTTGCCAACCGACTGCAAAAGAACCTCAAGGCGCTGGGCAAGTGGGTCAAGCGCGAAGGTATCGACTGCTACCGTGTCTACGACGCCGACATGCCGGAATATGCGATGGCGATCGATCTGTACCACGACTGGGTTCACGTCCAGGAATACGTGGCACCGAAATCCATTGATCCGGTAAAAGCCTCGGAACGCATGTTCGATGCATTGGCGGCCATCCCACAGGCGTTGAACATCGACAAGAGCCGGGTAATCGTCAAGCGTCGCGAGCGTCAGAGCGGTACCAAGCAGTACGAGCGTCAAAGTGCCCAGGGCAAGTTCACCGAGGTCAATGAAGGCGGCGTGAAGCTGCTGGTCAACCTTACGGACTATCTGGACACGGGTCTGTTCCTGGACCATCGCCCGATGCGCATGCGTATCCAGAAAGAGGCTGCCGGCAAACGCTTCCTCAACCTGTATTGCTACACCGCAACTGCCAGCGTACACGCAGCCAAGGGCGGCGCGCGCAGCACCACCAGCGTTGACCTGTCGAAAACCTATCTGGACTGGGCGCGTCGCAACCTGTCCCTGAACGGTTTTTCGGACAAGAACCGTCTGGAGCAGAGCGATGTGATGGTGTGGCTGGATGCCTGTCGTGAAGAGTACGACCTGATCTTTATCGATCCGCCGACCTTCTCCAACTCCAAGCGCATGGAAGGCATCTTCGATGTGCAGCACGACCACGTGCAATTGCTGGATCTGGCCATGGCCCGTCTGGCGCCGGGTGGCGTGCTGTATTTCTCCAACAACTTCCGCAAATTCATCCTCGATGAAAATCTGGAAGCGCGTTACGCGGTCGAAGAAATCACTGCCAGCACCATCGATCCGGACTTTGCCCGCAACAGCAAAATCCACCGTGCCTGGAAAATCATGGCCCGGTAATAGCGGCTGAGTACTGGCCTGCCTGCTTCTTGCAGGGGTGGGCCTGTAGTGGGAGCGAGCCTGCTCGCGATGGCATCACCGCAGTTTTGCGCCTGAGCGGGTCGCCTGCTTCGCGAGCAGGCTCGCTCCCACAATGAAAAACGCCCCTGATCGCACGATCAGGGGCGTTTTTTATTGCCCGGGCAACGCCTTACTGCGCGATGGATACCGCGCTATTCGGGATTTGCGGCTGACGATACAGGTCGAGCAGAACCTGATCCAGAATCGCCGAAGCGCCCCACGGACGAGGGTCGTTAAGGATGGCCACCACTGCCCAGGTATTGCCGTTGCTGTCGCGACTAAAGCCGGAAATGGCCCGCACGGTGTTCAGGGTGCCGGTCTTGATATGGGCCTGGCCGTTCATGGCCGTGGTTTTCAGGCGCTTGCGCATGGTGCCGTCTTTGCCGGCAATGGGCATGGAACTGATGAACTCGGCAGCGTAGGGGCTTTTCCAGGCAGCCTGTAGCATTTGCGCCATTTCCCGCGCGCTGACGCGCTCTGCACGGGACAGGCCGGAACCGTTCTCCATGATCAAATGGGGTGCGGTAATGCCTTTTTTCGCCAGCCATTGGCGTACTACGCGCTGTGCGGCCTTGGCGTCGTCACCGTCAGCATCGTTGCGGAACTGCGCGCCCAGGCTCAGGAACAGTTGCTGGGCCATGGTGTTGTTGCTGTATTTGTTGATGTCACGAATGATTTCGGCCAGGTCGGGCGAGAACGCGCGTGCCAGCAGCTTGGCATTTTTGGGTACGCTGGCCTGGCGGTCCTGGCCTTGAATGCTGCCACCCAGCTCTTTCCAGATAGCGCGTACGGCGCCAGCAGTGTAGGTCGCGTGGTCCAGTAGGGACAGATAGGTCTGCGAGTTGCAGCCATCGGCCAGTTGCCCGCTGACGGTTACCAGTACCGAGCCGTCGGCTTGCGGTACCGGGTTGTAGCGCACGTCGCCGGTGCATTGTTTGGTGTTGACGGCCTTGACCTGGTTGTCGATCTTGATGCTGGCAATTGGTGGTTCGACCGAAATCAGAACCTTGCCCCCATCGTTGCGCGCCACGAAACGCAGGGCCTTGAGGTTGACCATCAGCGAGTCGGGCTTGACCAGGAACGGTTTGTTCTTGTCATTGCCGTCGTCGTTGAATACCGGCAGTTGCGGCTGATTGAAGAAGTTGCGATCGAGTACCAGGTCGCCGGTGATCTGTTGCACACCATTGGCGCGCAGATCGCGCATCAACAGCCAGAGTTTTTCCATGTTGAGCTTGGGGTCGCCGCCGCCCTTGAGGTACAGGTTGCCTTGCAAAATGCCATTGTTCAGCGTGCCATCAGTGTAGAACTCGGTTTTCCATTGATGGGTCGGGCCAAGCATTTCCAGGGCGGCGTAGGTGGTCACCAGTTTCATGGTGGAGGCCGGGTTCATGGATACATCGGCGTTGTAGACAGTGGGAATGCCAGGGCCGCTTAGCGGCAGCAGAACCAGGGACAGGGCGTCGTCGCCCAGTTTGTTGGTCTTGAGCGCTTGCTGAACTTTTGGTGTGAGGGTGGTATTGACAGGGGCGGCGTTGGCGCCGAAGGCCAGTGGCAGAAAAAAGCTGGCGAGAAACAGTGGCCGTAAAGATTTGATCATATTAAGTAAAACCCTGCAGGCGAGGGGGGGAAATACGAGGGCATGATGAAAAGTTCCCTCAATGGTCATAAAAGTATTGGCATTATGCCCCAAGGTTGTCGGGGTTGTGCATCCACCTGTTACAGGGTTTCGCGGATAAAGTATAGAAAACGATGAACCGTTCACACGGAACCGGGCGCCGGGCGGCCGAAGCTGCTAAAGTGCCGCCCGTTATTACTTAAGAGGATTGTTCAATGGCTACTAATCGTTCCCAGCGTCTGCGCAAAAAACTGTGCGTTGATGAATTTCAGGAGTTGGGTTTTGAGCTGAACCTGGATTTCAAAGAAGACCTGTCGGAAGAGGCTATCGATGCATTCCTGGCAGCTTTCCTGGCAGAAGCCATGGAAGCTAACGGCTTGGGTTATGTTGGCGGCGACGACTACGGTCTGGTTTGCCTGCAGAAGCGCGGTTCGGTCAGCGAAGAGCAGCGTGCTGCTGTTGAAGCCTGGCTCAAAGCGCGTCCAGAGCTGACCACCGTTGAAGTTAGCCCGCTGTTGGACGTGTGGTACCCGGAAAAGCCAATCAATCCGGTAGCCTGACGTCAAATATAAAGGCAGCCCAAGGGCTGCCTTTATATGTTTTACCCCTCTGGCCCGTCCTGGGCTTTACATCGCATTCCCTGGTTCCTCCGACAGCTGCACAGGTGGCATGTGTCTGTCAGTCGTAAATCGACTTCTTCTTCCAGTCGGCATCGGCCTCGTCTGTCTTCAAACCTTCAGTCAGCTCGTTGACTTCACCCGTGGTCGGCTCAAGTGCGCTCTGCACTTGTGCGTTGGCGCGTGCCAGTTGTGCTTCGAAATCCTTGATCTGGGCGTTGTACATGGCGGGTACCGGCTGTTTGCGCAAGTACTGCACGGCACGTTCGAAAGCCAGGCGCGCCTGTGCGGGCTGATTTTTCTGCAGGGCCAGCTTGCCCAGATTGTTGAAGAACTCGATATGCAACACCACCAGCAAGTGGCGAATTTCCGTGAGCCACTGCTTGGCTTCGTTGGTCGGCAAAAAACCGTCCTTGGCCGCACGGGTGATTTGCCCGTGGAGTGTTTCAAGCAAAAAACGTACGTCCTTGGCTTTGGCTTCGGTCAGCACCGGGTTGGGCGGGTTGTTGACAGGAATTGACTCGCCCTTGGCAATCAGGCCGCCGAGCTCGGTCACTTGTGCCTTTAATGCCGCGCTGGATTTATCCAGGAGCAATAGGCGCTGTGTCGCATTGAGCTCAAGGCGGGTAAGCAGCAGTTTGAGGGCGGGAGACATCAACTGGCCGGGGAAGGTCTCGTTGACCTCGCTGCAACGACGGATGCGGTCGTTAAGCTCGACCTTGAGGCGGGCTTTCTCCAGTTTGTTGTTTTCCACTATATGGTTGATGTAGACGATGGCAATCAACAGTGCGATCCCGACGACGACAAGCAGGGCGATCATGGTGGGCGTCAACGTTAAAACCTCTTGTGGGTGTAGATGCGCTGTCTCGGTGAAGTCGCAGTGCCTGGCTAGGACGGGGGTGAGGATCGACTGGGCAGCAAACTGCCATCACTGAGGTTCGGCAATCATAACTCCTTGTAGGGTGCCGGAATATAGGCGCCAAGAGCTTGCCTCGAGACTCTGTAGGAAAACGCCTTAATAGGGGGGAAGTCATTGATTTCAATATATTTTCATATTGGGGTTGACGACCTTCCAATCCATCCCTAGAATGCGCGCCAATTGCAGCGTAAAGCGAACAGCCAAACGCATGTAACCAGTGAAGTTGTAGTGTGTCCCCTTCGTCTAGTGGCCTAGGACACCGCCCTTTCACGGCGGTAACAGGGGTTCGAGTCCCCTAGGGGACGC
>NZ_WIVQ01000044.1:0-35035 GCF_009600545.1 Pseudomonas sp. FSL R10-1339
GACCAGCAGAAGCCCGACCCGCGCCAGTGACCCGCCGTCGACGCCCGTTGCGCTGGATCGGGCGTGCGGCAGTGCTGTCGTTGGTAGTCGCAGTTGGCTGGGTCAGCGGCCCGACGGTACTGATACAGATGCAGGCCGACTACCGCACAGGTGCGGGAGAAATTCGTACGGTTCAGCTCGACGACGGCAGCTCGGTACAGCTGGATGCCTCCAGTGCCATCAGCATCGACTACGACACTGGCGAGCGGCGTATCAGCCTGCTGGCGGGTTCGGCGGTGTTTGACGTGGCGCCCATGGGCGAAGCCGAAACCCGGCCTTTTGTGGTGCAAAGTGCGGGCGGGCGCACCCGAGCGCTGGGCACGCAATTTGTGGTGGGCCGCGAAAGCCGCGATCAGGCCTGGGTCGGCGTGCTGCAACACAGCGTTGCCGTGAGCCTGCAAACGCCGCCGGCCCAAGGCGCAGCGCAGCAAACCCTTGAGGAGGGCCAGAGCGCCCGCTACAGCGCAGCGCAGGGTGTAGAAAAACTGCCCGGTTTCGACTTGAGCGCAGCCACCAGCTGGCGCCGTGGTGTGCTGGTATTTGACCGCCAACCATTGGGCCATGTGATCGAGCAGCTCAACCGCTATCGCCCCGGCCAGATCATCTTGGCCAACCCGGCCCTGGCCAGTCGACAGGTCAGCGGCGTATTCCGCCTCGAAATGCTCGACAGCGCCCTGCACACCCTTACCCAGGAGTTGCAGGTGCAGCGCGTCGAACTGGCGGGCGTGAGCCTGGTGTATTGAGCCACCACAAAGCTCTGCAGCGCTTTTTGAAAATTAATCGCAAAAACCTTTACTGACTTTTCCCCCATCTTACGTCTTGCTATTGAGATTCATTCGCAAAGCAGCTCGTAAGCCTGGGGAAAATAAAAATGATGGGTAGTCAGCGCAAAGGGGTGCAATCCGCAAGTCGGTTAGCCTTTGCAGTTCATGTCGGGATTGTCGCCCTGTTGGCGGCGCAAATGCCGGTGCAGGCCGCAGAAAAAGTCAGCAGCGCCGTTCAGCAAGAATTTATCGCCTTCCATATTCCGGCCCAGCCGCTGGACAAGGCCGTGCTGATCTTCGCCGAACAGGCGGGCCTGCAAGTGCTGTTTGACAGCCAGATGCTGCGCGGCCTGAGCTCCGTGGCGCTGAATGGCGACCTTGGCGTGCAGGAAGGCCTGGCGCGCTTGCTGGGCAACAACCCGGTGGAATATCGCTTTACCGGCGAGCGCCAGATCACCTTGACCCGCGTCAGCGGCGAACACAACGGCGCCCTGGCCCTGGGCACCACCTCGGTGACGGCCAGTGAGGGTAATACGGCGGATTGGGTTTATCAGACGCCTGAAGGGGTGTCCGTGATTACCAGCGAGCAAATCAACAAGCGCGCCCCCCGCCACACAGCCGACATGCTCGAAGAAACCCCCGGTGTCTACACCGCAGTAGACCAACGCGACCCAGGCTTGTCGGTCAATATCCGAGGTCTTCAGGACTATGGCCGGGTCAACATGAACGTTGATGGCATGCGCCAGGACTTCAGCGTCAATGGTCACCAGCATCGCAACGGCGTGATGCTGATCGATCCGCAGATGATCTCAAGTATTGAAATTGATAAAGGCACTCAGTCGGGCATGGGCGGTGCTGCAGTACTCGGGGGGATCGCCACCTTTAAAACCATCGAAGCCAGTGATTTTTTGAAAGATGGCAAAGAGTTCGGCGGACGTATCCGGGCAGGTAGCGGTATCGGTGAATTGGGTAACGGTACTTATTTCAACGGTGGTGGAGTGTTCGCCATTGGAAACGACATTGGCGATGCCTTGTTTGCCTACAGTGAACGACACTTCGGCAACTACCGTAGTGGCCGGCAAAACGCTGACAACCTGGGGGATGAAATCCGCGTCAAAAAAACTCGCCGCGAAGCCTGGAACAACTGGCTGAACAATGAGGTGGGGGATGCAGGCAGCGTGACGCGATCGCAGATGGTCAAGTTCGGCCTCAACTTGCCCAATGATCAGCGTGTGCAACTGAGCTATCTGAATACCGACAGCGACAGCAATGATTCATGGACCTACGCGATCAACAACGAGACGGACTATGACTACGTCCGCCACAGCAAGAACAATCTGGGCACCGCCAACTTCGGGCTGGACTACAGTTTTAATCCCGACAATGAACTGATCGATTTCAAGGCCAAGCTGTATTACGTCACCACTGAACTGGTGCGTTCCAACGCCGGGCACCAGACGAGCGAAGTAAGGAACAACTACGACCCGTACAAGGACTATTTCCGTACCGATACCTGGGGGCTGCAAGGCGAGAATACATCACGCTTCAACTTCGATTCCTACGGTCTTTTGACCTGGAATTATGGCCTGGAGATGTACCAGGACAACTTCAAGCCAAAGAGCAATAAAGTTGCGGCCTTGAGTGAAGCGGTAAAACCTTATGTTGATGGTGCCGATCCTTCTGGCAAGCGCACCATGGCCAGCCTGTTCAGCAATCTGGAGTACAGCTACAACGACTGGTTGACCCTCAATGGTGGCTTGCGCTATGACCGCTATCGCCTTGAAGGCAAGACGGGGATGACGATCTATCGTAGAGAAATAATTCGCCATGAAAATGGTGTGCCAATAGTCGACCAAAACCCTGCTAAGCGTGTCGAGGATACCTATGACCTGGACGAAGAGAGTGGCCAGTTTTCACCGACCTTCGGTCTTGCCATCAAGCCGGGTGTGGACTGGCTGCAGTTATATGCACGCTGGGGCAAAGGCTGGCGACCACCAGCAGTGACTGAAGTATTGATGACTGGGCGGCCCCATGGCGGTAATGCCCCTGAACGGGTGTTCCCCAACCCATTCCTTAAAGCCGAGGAGTCCAGAGACTGGGAAGTGGGCTTCAATATTTTTAAAGAATCGTTGTTTTTTAATAATGACCGGCTGGGCGTGAAAGTATCTTACTTTGATAATCGCATCAAAAACTTTACGTTTATGCAGTACGGTATCGCGCTGCCTGAAGCATCAAATAATTTTGGTGATCTGGCATATGTTAATAATTTGAATGACACCCGTTTTAGGGGGCTTGAGTATCAGCTCAACTATGATATGGGGCATGCGTATACCAATTTAAGCTACACCCATATGATTGGCGCTAATGATTTTTGTGCAAATGATCACTATCTTGGGGGCGCCAAAAAAACCGGAAAAATCCTGAAGAGTTATTTGGAACGTTATGTAAAGCCGGATGGGACAATGGGCTTTAGAAAAGTGAGCGAGTATGAGTACCTGGATGATGATAAAAGCAACAGCTACGTCGCGTGCGGCGGGATCATGGGCAGCGCGGCGCATATGCCCGCAGACCGGGGATCTTTAACCGTTGGTGCGCGCTTTCTGGAGCGACGCCTGGACACGGGAATTCGTTTGCGCTATAGCCGCGGTAACGGTGCCGATATGAACGCTCATAATTATTACAATATCGAACAAGCGACCTGGCCCAAATACAGTGTGTATGACCTGTATGCCAGTTACTGGCCCACTAATGATGTGAACCTCACGTTAGTGCTGGAGAACGCCACTGATGAGGCATATTTCGTTGCCATGGGCGATGCCAATAACTTGAGTTTGGCTCGGGGTCGTACATTGAGCGGAATGCTCGAATACAAATTTTAAAAAACAGCGATTCTGTCGTTGTTAAAGATTTTGCTCGTGTTGAGCAAAAGCACGCAGACGTGTGCAGGTTGTCACTAAATCTATCAATGGAAGAAAGTAAATATGACTATCTCGGTAACTTACAACTCAGTGTATGGCGATATTTCTGTTAAAGACGTATTGAGTGAGTGGTCGACCGGCTTCCGCACCGCGGATCATGGTGCAGCCCATACCGGTGGTTTCAACACAGGTGGCCGTGCAATGACGGGCGAGCAATATGCAACTCAGGGCGCTAACGGTTCGTCCTACGCCTTCGTGGCAGAGAGCGATACGGATAATGGCTTGAATTATGTGTTCAACCCTAAGCTGTCCGCGGGCGACAACATGAACCACTTTTTGTGGGGCAATCTGGATAACGTGCAGTTGGGTAACTATCTGGGCGGCGGTCAGGGCAGCGATTTCACGCTGGGCGACTACACCGCCTCCTTCAACGGCCTCGACCTGTCTGCCGCCAGCGATGCTGGCCGTGCTGGCAACGCTGTTCAGGACGTGATCTACGGCCTGATGAAAGGCGACGTATCGGGTCTGGAAGGGGTGCTCAACAACCTGCTGAGCGGGTTCGGCCTAAGCACCGATTCGACCTTCGACCAACTGGCGGCAGCTGGCCTGGCTCACGCCGATGCACCGCTGGCGGCTGATATCAGCCTGATTGGTGTGCTGGATGTGGCTCAGGACTGGGCACTGGCGGCGTAACTCCCGCCCACCTCAGTGAACTCCAATCCTGTGGGAGCCGGGCTTGCCCGCGATGGCATCGGCATGGTCTGGCAGTCAGACCGCGCCGCTTGCATCGCAGGCAAACCAGCTCCCGCAGGGTTTTCGGCCCATATCCTCGGAATCTTTCCATGACCCGGCCCAAAGCCAACGAGATGCTGGCTGCCTTGACGGCCTACAAACGTGCTTTTTTCAATATCGGCCTGTTCTCGGCCGTGATCAATTTACTGATGCTGGCCCCGGCCCTGTACATGCTGCAGGTATATGACCGGGTGTTGGCATCGGGCAATCAAATGACCCTGTTGATGCTGACGCTGATGATCCTCGGCCTGTTTGGCCTGATGGGGGCGTTGGAGTGGGTGCGTAGCCAGGTGGTGATCCGTCTCGGCACGCAGATGGACATGCGCTTGAATCAGCGCGTCTACGACGCCGCTTTTGAGGCGCAATTGCGCACCGGCAGCCCGGCAGCAGCGCAGGCGTTGAATGACCTCACCAGCCTGCGCCAGTTCGCGACGGGCAATGCGCTGTTCGCGTTTTTCGACGCGCCGTGGTTTCCGGTGTATCTGTTTGTGATCTTTATGTTCAGCCCCTGGCTGGGGCTGTTGGCCCTGGGCGGCGCGGTACTGTTGATGATTCTGGCATGGGTCAATCAGCGCGTTTCCCAAGCGCCGCTCAAGGCCGCCAGCGAGTTGTCGGTGCAGGCCACCCAGCAGGCCAGCGCGCATCTGCGCAATGCCGAGGCCATTGAAGCCATGGGCATGCTCGACACCTTGCGCGGGCGTTGGCTGGCGCAGCACACGGCCTTTTTGGCGCAGCAGAATCTGGCCAGCGAAAAAACCGCCACCGTCAGTGCCTGGTCCAAGGGCGTGCGTCTGGCCCTGCAATCCCTGGTGCTTGGCCTCGGTGCCTTGCTGGCGGTGCAGGGGCAGATCACGGCCGGGATGATGATTGCCGGCTCCATTCTGATGGGCCGGGTGTTGAGCCCCATCGATCAGTTGATCGGCGTGTGGAAACAGTGGAGTTCGGCGCGGCTGGCCTATCAGCGTCTCGAAGCCTTGCTGCACAGCTAACCGGCTCGGGCGCAACGCATGGCTTTGCCCGCGCCACGGGGCGAGCTGGCGGTGGAGCAATTGAGCGCCAGTGCGCCCGGCACCCGTCGCGCCACCCTGGCCAACCTGAGTTTTACCCTGCCGGCCGGGCAGGTGCTAGGGGTGATCGGGCCTTCTGGTTGCGGCAAGTCAACCCTGGCCCGGCTGCTGATCGGCGTATGGCAGCCGCTGGCGGGCAAGGTGCGGCTGGACGGTGCCGAGCTGTCGCAGTGGGACAAACACCAGCTTGGCCCGCACTTGGGTTATTTGCCCCAGGACATTCAGCTGTTTGCCGGCACCATCGCGCAAAACATCGCACGCTTTGCCGAGGTGGATGCCGATAAGGTACTGGCCGCCGCGCAACTGGCGGGTGTGCATCAGCTGATTCTGCAATTGCCCGACGGTTATGAAACGCGCCTGGGCGAGGGTGGCGCTGGTTTGTCCGGCGGGCAGAAGCAGCGCATCGGCCTGGCCCGCGCGCTGTACGGTCTGCCTGCGGTGATCGTGCTCGACGAACCCAACTCCAACCTCGATGAAGCCGGGGAGCAGGCCTTGTTGCAGGCCATTACCCAGCTCAAACAGCACAAGCGAACCCTGATTTTGATCACCCACAAACCCAATGTGCTGACCCTCACCGACCAACTGTTGATCCTGCGCGAAGGCCAGCTACAAGCCTTTGGCCCCACGGCCAAGGTGCTCGGCGCGCCCGCTGCAGCTAAACCTGCGGCGCCCAAGCCGGCGATGAACGTGAGCTACCGGCTCGGCACGGCAGAGGCGAACAAGGCATGACGCAGTTAAATGCCAAGGCCGTTGGCGACAGCAATGTGCTGCAACTGGATGACACCCGATATGCGCGCCTGGGCTGGTTGTTGATGCTCGGCGGCTTTCTCGGATTTCTCGGCTGGGCCGCATTGGCACCGCTGGATAAGGGCGTTGCGGTGTCGGGCAAGGTGATGGTTTCGGGCCATCGCAAAGTGGTGCAACACCCCAGCGGCGGGATTGTTGAGCGCATCGATGTGCGCGACGGCGACAAGGTGGTCGCAGGCCAGGTACTGATTCGCTTGAAGGAAACCCCGCTGCTGGGTCAGGCCCAATCCTTGCGCAGCCAGTTTTATGGCTCGCTGGCCAGTGAAGCGCGGCTTAATGCCGAGCGCGACGGTGTGGCCAGTGTGAGCTTTCCCACCGAGTTGACGGCATTGGCGAGCGAGCCGGAGGTGGCGTCCAATCTGGCTTTGCAACGGCAATTGTTCGATAGCCGGCGTCAGGCGTTGCTGCTGGATCAGCAGGGTATCGACGAGAGCATCGCGGGTGCCGAGGCGCAGTTGCGTGGGGTACGTGACTCCCAGGCCAGCAAGGTACTGCAACGCACGGCCCTGACCGAGCAGTTGCTGGGTTTGCGTGAGCTGGCCCGTGAAGGCTATATCCCGCGCAATCGCCTGTTGGACAGCGAGCGGGTGTACGCCCAGGTGCTGGGTTCGATCAGTGAAGACTACGGTCGCATCGGCCAATTGCAGCGACAAGTGCTGGAGATGCGTCTGAAAATCCGGCAATTGACCGAGGAATATCAAAAGGAAGTGCGTACGCAACTGGCCGATACCCGGATACGAACAGAGGACCTGCGCAATCGGCTGGCGTCGGCCGAGTTTGAACTGGCCAACAGCCAGCTGCGTGCGCCGGTGGCCGGGATTGTGGTGGGCCTGGATGTGTTTACCGAAGGTGGGGTGATCAAGCCCGGTCAGGCGCTGATGGAAATCGTGCCCCAGGGCGAGCCCCTGCTGGTCGAGGCCCGGGTGCCGGTCGAGCTGGCCGACAAGGTGCACGCCGGGTTGCCGGTGGAACTGATGTTTTCGGCCTTTAGCCAGAGCACCACGCCGCGGGTGGCGGGGGAAGTGATGCTGGTGTCGGCGGATCGCCAGGTCGATGAACGCACGGACGAGCCGTATTACACACTGCGTGCCCAGGTCACTGAAGCAGGCATGGCCCAGTTGGCAGGGTTGCAGATTCGCCCGGGCATGCCGGTTGAGGCATTTGTGCGCACGGGCGAGCGCTCGATGCTCAATTACCTGTTCAAACCGCTGCTCGACCGTACTCACATGGCATTGGTGGAAGAATGACCGTGCGCCAGTTTGTATGTGGATTATTGATGGTGTGCACGGGGCCGGTGCAGGCATTGGGGTTGCTGGACGCCTACGATCTGGCCGTGCGCAATGACCCGACCTTCCAGGCCGCCATCGAAGAGCGTGCCGCCGGTGAGGAGAACCGCGCCCTTGGCCGCTCCGCCTTGCTGCCGACCCTGTCGTGGAACTACAACAACTCACGCAACGAGTCTGAAGTCACCCAGGCCAGCACCCGGACCGATCGCGACTACCGCAGTTATGCGGCAACCTTGACCTTGCAGCAACCGCTGCTGGACTACGAAGCCTACGCACGATTCCGCCAGGGCGCGGCGCAGGCGTTGTTTTCTGATGAACGCTTTCGCAGCAAAAGCCAGTACCTGGCGGTGCGGCTGCTTAATGCCTATAGCCAGGCCTTGCTGGCACAGGAGCGCATTGAACTGAGCCGTGCGCAAAAGCGTGCTTTTGCCGAGCGTTTGCAGCTTAACCAGCGATTGCTCAAGGGCGGCGAGGGCACCCGCACAGATGTGCTGGAAACCCAGGCACGCCTGAGCATGGCGGTGGCCGAAGAAATCGAGGCGCAAGACAATCAGGACGCAGCCCTGCGGGAGCTGGAGGCGATGCTTGGCGAGCCGTTGCAGATCGGGCAACTGGCCCCGCTGGCGGCGCACTTTGCGATTGCGCCGCTGGAGCCGCAGCGCTTTGAAAGCTGGCGCGAGCTGGCCCTGGCCAATAACCCGGAACTGGCCTCGCAGCAGCATGCGCTGACCTCGGCTGAGTACGAGGTGGAGCGCAAGCGGGCCGGGCACTTACCCAAACTCAGCTTGTATGCCAGCAGCCGTCAGACCAGTTCTGACTCCGAAAGTACCTATAACCAGAAATACGACACCAACAGTGTCGGCATTCAGCTCACCGTGCCGTTGTTTGCGGGGGGATCGGTGTCGGCATCGACCCGCCAGGCCGCGCGGCAATTGTCCCAGGCCCAGTATGAACTGGACGCGCAAACAGCCAGCACGCTGGTGGACCTGCGCAAGCAGTACAACCTCAATAGCAGTGCCGCGGCCAAGGTGCGGGCCTATGAAATGGCGGTGGAGTCCGCCGGTGCCCTGGTGCAGGCGACGCAGAAAAGCGTGAGTGGCGGCGAGCGGGTCAATCTGGATGTGCTGGATGCCGAGCAGCAGTTGTTCAGTGCCAAGCGGGATCTGGCCGAGGCACGCTATGCGTATTTATTGGCACGGGTACAGCTCAGGTATTACGCGGGGGTATTAAACGAGGGGGATTTGCGGCAGGTGGCGGGGTATTTTCGGGCCCATTAAACATGGCCATATTGCGGCCTTACCATCGCGGGCAAGCCCGCCCCCACAGGTATTGCGCTGATCCTGTGGGAGCGGGCTTGCTCGCGATTCGGTCGACACGGTGTATCAGAACCTGTGTTTACCGACGAACCAGCAACACACCCGATTCCATATGGTGCGTCCACGGAAACTGGTCAAATACCGCGCAGCGCTCGATACGGTGAGTATCGTGCAGTTGGGCGATATTCTCGGCCAATGTCGCCGGGTTGCACGAGATATACAGGATGTTGTCGAAACGGCGGGTCAGCTCACAGGTGTCCGGGTCCATGCCCGCGCGAGGCGGGTCGACGAAGACGCTGCCGAACTCGTAGCTTTTCAGGTCGATGCCCTGCAAGCGACGGAACGGACGTACTTCGTTCAGGGCTTCGGTCAGCTCTTCGGCCGACAAGCGTACCAGCGTGACGTTATCCACAGCGTTGTCGCGCAGGTTGTTCAGCGCGGCGTATACCGACGTCTTGCTGATTTCGGTGGCAAGTACCTTACGCACACGGGTAGCCAGCGGCAGGGTGAAGTTGCCGTTGCCGCAATACAGCTCCAGCAGATCATCCGAACGCTCGCCCAGTGCGTCGTATGCCCAATTGAGCATCTTCTGGTTGACCGTACCGTTTGGCTGGGTGAACGCGCCTTCAGGCTGTTGATACGTGAAGGTGCGGCCTGCCACTTCCAGCTTCTCGACTACATGATCGCGGCCAATCACAACACGTTTGCCCTTGGAGCGACCGATCACGCTGATATCCAGGTCTTTGGCCAACTGCTCGGCGGCGGTTTGCCAGTGCTCGTCCAGCGGGCGGTGATAGCACAAGGTGACCATTGCATCGCCTGCCAGGGTGGTCTGGAACTCCACCTGGAACAACTTGTGGCTCAGGGCCGAACTGGCTTGCCAGGCAGCCTTGAGCTGGGGCATCAGTTGGTTGATGCGCAGGCTGGCGATCGGGAAGTCTTCGATCAGGATCGGTGTGCGCTTGTCGTCCTGGGCAAACATGGCGTAGTGACGCTCACCACCCTCGCGCCACAGACGGAACTCGGCCCGCAGGCGAAAGTGCTTGAGCGGCGAGTCGAACACCTGCGGCTCAGGCGCATCGAAGGGCGCCAGCAGCTCACGCAGACGGTTGGCCTTGGCTTCAAGCTCAACGGCGTAGGTAGCAGAATCAAACGGCAAGGCACTCATGCGTTAAACCAACCCAGCTTGACCACAAACAGAACCGACAAAATGATCAGCGGTGCATTCAACTCGCGGGCGCGGCCCGACAGCAGCTTGATCACGGTCCAGGAAATAAAGCCGAAGGCGATGCCGTTGGCGATGGAGTAGGTGAACGGCATGGCCAGGGCGGTGATTACCACCGGGGCGGCGACAGTTACGTCGTCCCATTCGATTTCTGCCAGGCCGCTCATCATCAGTACGGCCACGAACATCAGCGCAGGCGCGGTGGCGAAAGCTGGAACGCTGGCCGCCAATGGCGAGAAGAACAGCGCCAGCAGGAACATGATGCCAACCACAATGGCGGTCAGGCCGGTACGGCCACCGGCGCTCACGCCCGCTGCCGACTCGATGTAGCTGGTGGTGGTCGAAGTGCCCAGCAGCGAACCGGCCATGGCCGCGGTGCTGTCGGCGATCAGGGCGCGGCCCATTTTCGGCATGTGGCCGTCCTTGCCCATCAGCCCGGCGCGCTTGGCAACGCCGATCAGGGTGCCGGAGTTGTCGAACAGGTCAACAAACAGGAAGGCAAAGATCACGCTGATCAGGCCGATATCCAGCGCGCCTTTGATATCCAGCTGCAGGAAGGTCGGAGCCAGGGAGGGCGGCATCGACACGACACCACCGAAATCGGTCACGCCCATGGCAATCGAGGCAATGGTCACGGCCAGGATGCCAATCAGCACCGCCCCGCGCACTTTCATCGCTTCAAGGGCCACGATCAGGGCAAAGCCCAGGGAGGCGAGGATCACTTTTGGCTGAGCCAGATCGCCCATACCTACCAGGGTAGCCTTGTTGGCAACCACGATACCGGCGTTGCCCAGGGCGATCAGCGCCAGGAACAGGCCGATACCGGCGGCAATGGCCGAGCGCAGCGGTAGCGGGATGCTGTTGATGATCCATTCGCGGATGCGAAAGATCGACAGCAGGAAGAACAGCACTGCCGAGATAAACACTGCGCCCAGCGCGACCTGCCAGGTATGGCCAAGGTGCAGCACCACGGTGTAGGTGAAAAAGGCGTTCAGGCCCATGCCCGGTGCCAGTGCAATCGGGTAGTTGGCGATAATGCCCATGGTGGCTGAACCGATGGCGGCCGCCAGACAGGTGGCAACAAACACGGCGCCCTTGTCCATGCCCGTTTCACCGAGGATGCTCGGGTTTACGAACAGGATATAGGCCATCGCCAGGAAGGTGGTGATACCCGCAAGTATCTCGGTACGCACATTGGTGTTGTGTGCTTTGAGTTGAAACAGCCTTTCCAGCATGCCAGTCCCCGTGGCGCCAAATGCGCCGTGATTAAATCGTTTTCAACAGCAAAGCACAGACGCGGACCGCCTGAAGATTTTCTGTCTGTCGGAAAAAGCCGCGCATCATACCAGCAGCTCGTGGATATGGCTGCTTTGGTTACCTTGCGAGGCCATGTTTTATAACCTTGATGTGGCAGGCATACTGCGTGCCAGTTTTCGGAGGGACCCATGAAGCACTTCATCAAACCTGTTTCAGCCTGTTTTGGCCTCTTTATAAGTGCCGCTGTCAGCGCTGCGCCTGCCATGCCTTTGAGCACTGTCGAGATCCTCAAGGTAGCGTCTGTTTCCTGTGCGGTGGAGGATGTGTCCGATGGTCGCGAGCAGACCCGCTGCGACCATAACGGCCCCCATATCAAGGTCTATGTGCTGGAGCGCGGTTACGGCGGCCAGCCCAATGTGACTCTGGACGGCCAGGAAGTGGATGGTGTACGGGCGCCGGTATGCAATCAGGGCGAGGGGCTGGTGGCCTGTAACGGTTCAGGCACCACCGTGGGGCACTTGTACACCTTTGATCTGGGTAACAAGAACGGTGGCTGGTTCGAGTTCAGTAACAGTTCGCTGGTACCGCCGCACAATCGGCTGGGTGTGAAGCTATATATAAGGTAGCAGCGGCTACAGAAAACTCCGCCGTGGGAGCGAGCCTGCTCGCGAACGCTTTTCGCGAGCAGGCTCGCTCCCACGGAAGGGCTTGATCGGGAACAGAATATCTAGAGGGTATTGCGCTCTTCCACCATCCGGTCCCGATTGGCCAGCCCCGGGAACAGTTTTATCCACAGCCCGGTAACAATCAGCGTACCGACGCCGCCCAGCACGACAGCAGGCACTGTGCCCAGCCAGTGAGCCGTGGCCCCGGATTCAAACTCCCCCAACTGGTTGGACGCGCCGATAAACAGACCGTTAACCGCGCTCACCCGGCCACGCATCTCGTCCGGAGTCTCCAGTTGCACAAACGAAGCGCGAATCACCATGCTGATCATGTCCGCCGCGCCGAGTACCACCAGTACCGCCAATGAAAACCAGAACGAGGTCGACAGGCCGAAGGCGATGGTGGCAACGCCGAAGACCCCCACAGCGGTGAACATCACGCGCCCCACCTTGCGCTCCACCGGGAATCTGGCCAACCACAATGACATCAGCAAGGCGCCGATCGCCGGTGCCGAACGCAACATGCCCAGACCCCAGGGGCCGGTCAGCAGAATATCCTTGGCAAACACCGGCAGCAGCGCCGTGGCCCCGCCCAGCAGCACGGCAAACAGGTCCAGGGAGATAGCGCCCAGCACGTCCGGGCGACTGCGAATAAAACGAATGCCCGCCAGCAATGAGTCCAGCGTGGCCTTGGCCTTGTTCAACGGCAACTGACGGGCTGGCAGGTTGCTCATCAGCAGTGCCGCAATCAGGTACAGCGCCACGCTCGGGCCATACACCCACACGCTGCCAAAGGCATACAACAGGCCGCCAAACGCCGGTGCGACGATGGTGGCCGATTGCTGTGCCGCTTGTGCCGCCGCCACGGCCCGGGGAAACAGTTCAACTGGCACGATGGAAGGTAGCAGCGCCTGGGTGGCAGGCATTTCGAAGGAGCGGGCCGCGCCGAGCAAAAACGCGAGGATAAAGATCATTTCCCGGGTGATATGGTCGCTGGCACTGCTAATGGCCAGTGTCAGGGCAATCATCGCCTGCAGTGACTGGCACACGGCGGCCACCCTGCGGCGGTCATAGCGGTCGGCCACATGCCCGGTGTGCAGCATGAACAGCAGGCGTGGAGCGAACTCGATCAAGCCCACCCAACCCAGGTCCATCACGTTGCCGGTGAGCTGATAAAGGTTCCAGCCGATGGCCACTGTCAGCATCTGAAATGCACTGGCGGTGAAGATGCGGGCAAACCAGAAGGCCACAAAGGGTCGGTGATGGCGTAGCAGAAGGGGCTGGCTGGTCATGTGGGAGGATCGTGCTGAAGGGTTGGGGGAGGCCGAGATTATCACTGTTTTGTAACAAATAATGACTCAAAACATCATGATCTCCGGGAGCCTGATAAGGGATTTCTGCGATTCCCTGCACTTCTTGCAACGGTCTATATCAAGGGCTGAGGCATCGTGTCACGCGACAACAAACCACATTAGCCGTGTGTCAGGAATGGACTACTCTTTCCTCCATGCTTGATCCAGATCAAAACCTCTCCGGTTTTGTCTGAGTGGCCAGTCGGCCAGATCCCTTTTTGTTGTGGTTAAAAAGCGAGCAGCGATTCGCAGCGGCCATGGCTTGCGGGGAAGTTGGATTCGGGCGCGACGCTCGGGTCCTCAACGACCTGATACCTGATAGAGGAAGACTTATGTTCGGTTTGGAGGCTCTCGATCTCGCCCGAATTCAGTTCGCGTTTACCGTGTCGTTCCACATTCTTTTTCCCGCCATTACCATCGGTCTCGCCAGTTATCTCATGGTGCTCGAAGGCATGTGGCTGAAAACCCGTGACGACACCTACCGCGACCTGTACCACTTTTGGTCGAAGATATTCGCCGTCAACTTTGGGATGGGAGTGGTGTCGGGCCTGGTCATGGCCTATCAGTTCGGTACCAACTGGTCGAGGTTCTCGGACTTCGCCGGTGCTGTTACCGGGCCGCTACTGACCTATGAAGTACTCACCGCATTCTTCCTTGAAGCAGGTTTTCTGGGGGTAATGCTGTTTGGCTGGAACCGCGTCGGTCGCGGGATGCACTTTTTCTCGACCGTCATGGTGGCCATCGGCACACTGATCTCGACCTTTTGGATCCTGGCCTCCAACAGCTGGATGCAGACCCCGCAAGGTTTTGAAATCATCGATGGCCGAGTCATTCCGGTGGACTGGCTGGCGGTGATTTTCAACCCGTCGTTCCCTTACCGTCTGGCGCACATGGCCACGGCCGCCTTTGTTGCCACGGCATTTTTCGTCGGTGCCTCGGCTGCCTGGCACCTGTTGCGCGGTCGCAATACACCGGCCATTCGTCGCATGTTCTCGATGGCGATGTGGATGGCCCTGGTGGTTGCGCCGGTGCAGGCCTTTATTGGTGACGCCCACGGCCTGAATACCCTTGAGTATCAGCCGGTGAAAATCGCCGCGATCGAAGGTCACTGGGAAAACAAGCCGGGTGAACCGACGCCGCTGATTCTGTTCGGCATTCCCAACATGAAAACCGAGACCACGGACTACAAGATCGAGGTGCCATACCTGGGCAGCCTGATCCTGACCCATAGTCTGGACAAGCAGATCCCGGCCATGAAGGACTATCCGGCAGCGGATCGTCCGAACTCGACCATCGTGTTCTTCACCTTCCGCATCATGGTTGCGCTGGGCATGTTGATGATCTTTATCGGCCTGTGGAGCGTGTGGCTGCGTAAACGCGGCACCCTCTACGAGAACCGCTGGTTCTTGCGCCTGGTGCTGTGGATGGGGCCATCGGGCCTGATCGCGATCCTCGCGGGCTGGTTTACTACCGAGATTGGTCGTCAACCGTGGGTGGTCTACGGGCTGATGCGCACGGCTGATGCTTCGTCCAACCACAGCGTCACGCAAATGAGCATCACGCTGGTCATGTTTGTCGTGGTGTATTTCTCGCTGTTCGGTGTAGGTCTGGGCTACATGATGCGTCTGGTACGCAAGGGTCCGATCACCCACGAAGGCGATGACGAAACCCACGGTGGCCCAGGCCAGCAACGCACGCCTGCCCGTCCTCTGTCTGCAGCCCATGAGGGTACAGATGAAGGCCACAGCGACAGCCTGACGAAGGGGAATTGAGTCATGGGTATTGATCTGCCACTTATCTGGGCAATCATCATCATCTTCGGGATCATGATGTATGTGGTCATGGACGGTTTCGACCTCGGGATCGGCATCCTCTTCCCCTTTATCAAGGGTGAGAAAGACCGCGATGTGATGATGAACACGGTCGCCCCTGTCTGGGACGGTAACGAAACCTGGCTGGTACTGGGCGGTGCAGCGCTGTTTGGCGCCTTCCCGCTGGCCTATTCGGTAGTGTTGTCGGCGTTGTACCTGCCGCTGATCCTGATGCTGATGGGCCTGATCTTCCGCGGCGTGGCCTTTGAGTTCCGCTTCAAGGCGCGCCCGGAAAAACGCCATATCTGGGACAAGTCCTTTATTGGCGGTTCGCTGGTGGCGACGTTCTTCCAGGGCGTGGCGCTGGGGGCCTTTATTGATGGCCTGCCGGTCGTCAATCGCCAGTACGCCGGTGGCGGGCTGGACTGGCTGTCACCGTTCACGGTGTTCTGCGGTATTGCCCTGATCGTGGCGTACGCCCTGCTGGGTTGCACCTGGCTGATCATGAAGACCGAAGGCGAACTGCAAGAGCGCATGCACAAACTGGGTCGCCCGCTGGCACTGGCCGTACTGGTGCTGATGGGCATTGTCAGCCTGTGGACGCCGCTGGCCCACACAGACATCGCGGCCCGCTGGTTTACCCTGCCTAACCTGTTCTGGTTCCTGCCGGTGCCGATCCTGGTGCTGGTGACCATGTACGGTCTGCTCAAAGCAATCGCGCGCAAGGCCCACTACACGCCGTTCCTGCTGACCCTGGTGCTGATATTCCTGGGTTACAGCGGCCTGGGCATCAGCCTGTGGCCGAATATCATTCCGCCTTCGATCTCGATCTGGGACGCGGCGGCACCGCCGCAAAGCCAGGGCTTCATGCTGGTGGGCACCCTGTTTATCATCCCGTTCATTCTGGGCTACACCTTCTGGAGCTACTACGTGTTCCGCGGCAAGGTGACCCACGAAGACGGTTATCACTAGTAGCAAGTGCCGCTGTGGCCTGAGGGCCACAGCCTTTTCCCCAAGAGGAGGCCCCACATGGCTGGCAAGGATTATCTACACGACGTGCAAGAATGCGAAAAGAAGCCTTTATGGCAACGCATAGGCTGGCTGCTGGTGATCTGGACCGGCAGTGTGGCCACCCTGGCAGTATTTGCCTGGCTGATCCGCATGTTCATGACGGCGGCAGGCATGAAAAGCCACTGACTTCCCATCCCGTTGCCTTGCGGCTACGGTTTTATGACCCGCTTCGGCGGGTTTTTTTTGTACTGTCTTCTGTGGGAGCGAGCCTGCTCGCGATACAGGCGCTGCGCGCTTGTCGGTTCAATCGAGTCGGAGCTTTCGCGGGCAGGCCCGCTCCCACAAGGGGCTTGCAAGGATCAGGTTTACTTGCGCGCCTTGAGGATCACGAACTTGGGCGTGGCGGCCACTTGCTCGACACCACGAAACAGCTTGGCCAGCTTGCTGTGATAGCCCAGGTGGCGATTGCCGACGATATACAGCGCCCCGCCCACCACCAGCGCTTCACGCGCCTGCTGGAACATGCGCCAGGCCAGAAAATCCCCCACCACCTGTTGCTGGTGAAACGGCGGGTTGCACAGCACCACGTCCAGTGAGTCCGGTGCCTGGCTCGCCAGCCCGTCATCGGCCCGCACTGTCACTTCGCGATCACCCAGGGCCGCTTGCCAGTTTTCCCGGGCGGACTGCACGGCCATAAACGACTCGTCGACCAGCGTGTACTGCGCCTGCGGGTTGGTCAGTGCGCTGGCAATGGCGAGCACGCCGTTGCCGCAGCCCAGGTCGGCAACCCGGGCCGAGCCCAGGTTTTTCGGCAGGTGGGGCAGGAACGCCCGGGTACCGATATCCAGGTCTTCGCGGCAGAACACGTTGGCATGGTTGAGCAGCTCGATGGCCGGCTTGTCCAGTCGATAGCGGGTAGGGTAGGGCGAGGTAAATGGTCCCAGGCCCTGTGCTGTGGCGATCAGCAGCCGGGCCTTCTTGACCGCCAGCGAGGCATGCATCGGGCCGATATAATGCTCCAGCAAATCGCCAGCAGCCCGTGGCAGGTGCTTGACCATCGCGCCCGCGATCACTTGGGCACCCGGTGCCAGCTGACCTTGCAGGCGGATCAGTTGTTCTTCAAGCAAAGCCAGGGTCTTCGGCACGCGTACCAGCACGCAGTCGAATGGCCCTGCCAGTGGTTCACTGGCCGGAATGATCGAGACCGCATCGTAAGCATGGCCGTTGCGCACCAGGTTTTTTTCCAGCGCTTGCATGGCCAGGAAGGAGTCACTGCTGCTGGTGACCTGCATTGTGCCCACCAGGCTGATCGCCAGGGCCCCAAAGCTGTCATTGAGCACCAGCACCCGGCTGTTTGCGGGCAGCGCCTGTTCGGCCAAGTGATTAAGCAAATACTCATCCGCCGCATCAAAGGCCTGCAAGGGCTCGTTCTGCTGCTCGGGTTGGCGGATCAGGCGAAGTTGGGCGAAAGGGCTTTCTAGCACGGGCATTTATACAAACTCTGAGGAATCAACTGTTGCATGACCTGCCCCTGAGGGCGTCTGGCAAGCAGAAGCGTCCGTGGGTTTTACAGGTGGCGGTGATTTTACTTTTTTTTACCGAAGATTACCTGATGGGTTTATTGCTGCTGCGCAGGGCAGGCCTACAACAGGCCTGACTTGGCCGCCATGACCACCGCGGAGGTTTTGTTGTTGGCCCCCAGTTTTTTCATGGCGCTGCTGATGTGAAAGTTCACGGTACGGGTGCTCAGGCCCAGAATCATGCCGATGTCGGAAGCGATTTTACCTTCGGCAGTCCATTTCAATATCTCCAGCTCGCGACAAGACAGGCGGATGATATGAATCTCCAGCCGGTGATGAAGGTGGCAGCGCTCGAGCATGGCACTGTGCAGTTGGTTGCAGAGCCACAACACATTGGCAGCCTTATCTGAAAACTCGTCCTCGGTGACTGGCGTGCTTTTTCTGGCGAGGCTCAACATGCTCACAGCGCCATTGGGGTCGTGTACCGATTGCGACCAGCCATAGGTCAGCCCGCAGTTTTGCGTGGCTCTCCACTGGTCAGGCGTCTCACGAAAGACATCAGAACTCCAGATAATGGGCAGGATCGATAACTGGCAGTGGGTCAGCAGAGGGTTTTTTTGCGAGAGGTGACCTTTTTCATATCTATCGATATAGTCATTTGGATAGTTTGTAATTACTTTGCTATTCGTTGTGATGTTTCCAAGGCGAGGAATCATTCGAAAGAAGAAATAGTCAAAGCCGTATTCTTCTATTCGTTTGAGTGTGTTTGAACAGAGTTCAGCCTCGCTTATGCAAGAAAGGTAATGGTTTTTACTGATTGAATGATGTGCGGTCATAAGGCGCTCCTGCGGCCCGGCAGTAAGTAAGCGGTGTTGTGAGATAGCCCGTTAAGAAGATTTTAGGTGCTGTTTCGAATAATGCTAATTATTCGAAAGTAGGGGTTGGTATGTGAAAACTTTGTTAGTTGTAGATGTGGGTGCTCATGTAATAACAGTATCTAATTATACGTTTTCGGGTGTTTCTATATAGCAGTTGCGTGGGGTTAACGGCACCGGATCCAAAAGCTCAATGCAAAGCTATCTTTCCGGCTGCAGTCCGGGCGGTGTTTGCGATGCGGCTGGATGCCGTAAAGCCATCACAAACCATCGGTTTTTCTCAGGCCCTCTTTGCGCGACACTAGGGCATTCGCCATTGGAGTGCCCCATGACTGCCACTGCAGAAAAATTCACCCAACAGACGCTTCTCGACGTCACACCGCTGACGCCCAGCCTGTTCACGTTGCGTACCACACGTGATCCGGGTTTTCGCTTTCGCGCAGGGCAATTCGCCAGGCTGGGGGTGACCAAGGCCGATGGCAGCACGGTGTGGCGCGCCTATTCAATGGTCTCTTCCCCCCATGACGAGTTTCTGGAGTTCTTTTCGATCGTGGTGCCAGGCGGGGAATTTACCAGTGAGCTCAGTCGCCTGGAAGTGGGTGACACCTTGTTGGTGGAGCGTCAGGCCTACGGCTTCCTGACTCTTGACCGCTTTGTCGACGGTCGTGACCTGTGGCTGTTGGCAACCGGCACTGGCATCGCGCCTTTCCTCTCGATCCTGCAGGATTTTGAGGTGTGGGAAAAGTTCGAGCGCATCGTGCTGGTTTACAGTGCCCGCCATGCCTGCGAAATGGCCTATCAGGAACTGATCGCCGGGTTATGCAGCCGTGAATACCTGGCCGACTATGCGCACAAATTTATCTACATACCGGTGGTTACCCGGGAGCAGGTACCCGGTGCATTGAACGGGCGCATTACTGCATTGATCGAAAATGGCGAACTTGAACACGCCGCAGGTATTGAATTGAGCAGTGAGCACTCACGGGCCATGTTGTGCGGTAATCCGCAAATGATCGATGACACGCGCAAGTTGCTCAAGGCACGGGACATGCAGTTGAGTCTGAGCCGCCGGCCAGGTCAAGTTGCTGTTGAGAACTATTGGTAGTTGTTTTGTATTGTGTGTGACATGAAAAAACAAAGGCGCCCCTGAGGGCGCCGTTGTTTTTATTGAGCACTTATGGCCGGTTATTTTGAACTTTGAGCAAGTCGCGAATTTCGCCCAGTAGTTCCTCTTCTTTAGAGGGCAGCGGTGGTACGCTCGGAGCGACCGCCTCTTCGCGTTTCAGGCGGTTGATTGCCTTTACACCCATAAAGATAGCGAACGCGACGATGATAAAGTCGATCACGCTCTGGATGAATTTGCCGTAGGCCACAACCACTGCTGGCGCATCGCCAACGGCGGCTTTCAGCGTAATGGCCAGGTCACTGAAGTCGACTCCGCCAATCAGCAACCCCAGTGGTGGCATGACCACGTCCCCCACAAAGGACGAAACGATTTTGCCGAATGCCGCGCCGATAATGATACCGACGGCCATATCGACCACGTTCCCTTTGACCGCGAAGGCCTTGAACTCACTTATCACGCCCATAGGTTATTCCTTGTTACAGATGAGGTTGGTGGGTGCAGTGTAAATCAGCATGGCGGATCTTGCCCGTACAGCTGTTTGCGGGTAAGCAATCGACCCGTTTGGCCGTGAGAAGTTTTCTATTGGCTTTCACTACGCGATTGAATGGCGCAATACCAGACCTTTTTCTCAATGGCCGGCTTGAGACCTTTCTATTTAGAGTTTGCGTTGCATGCCTCTAGCCTTTGGTCAGCGCTCCATTGCGCAACCAATAACCAGAGGACTTACGCATGACCACCCCCCTAGGCTTCGGCGCGCTTTCACAGCGCCGCCTGCTGTGTGTATTAAGCGCCAGCCTGCTGTCGGTTACAGCCCAGGCCGCCACACTGACCCGTGACAACGGTGCCGCTGTCGGTGACAACCAGAACTCCCAGACGGCAGGGGCCAATGGTCCGGTTCTGCTGCAAGACGTGCAGCTGCTGCAAAAGCTGCAGCGTTTTGATCGCGAGCGTATCCCGGAGCGAGTTGTTCACGCTCGTGGCACAGGCGCACACGGCACGTTTACAGTGACCAATGACTTGAGCGACCTGACCAAGGCCAAAGTATTTGCCAAAGGCGAAACCACCCCGGTGTTTGTGCGTTTCTCGGCCGTGGTACACAGCGCCCACTCACCAGAAACCCTGCGTGACCCACGGGGTTTTGCCACCAAGTTCTACACCGCGGACGGCAACTGGGACCTGGTGGGTAACAACTTCCCCACCTTCTTTATCCGTGATGCGATCAAGTTCCCGGACATGGTTCACGCCTTCAAGCCTGACCCGCGTACCAACCTGGATGACGACTCGCGCCGTTTCGACTTCTTCTCTCACGTACCGGAAGCCACACGCACCCTGACCGAGCTGTACTCCAACGCGGGTACCCCCGCCAGTTACCGGGAAATGGATGGTAACGGTGTACACGCCTACAAACTGGTCAATGCCAAGGGGGACGTGCGCTATGTGAAGTTCCACTGGAAGAGCCTGCAGGGGTTGAAAAACCTTGATCCAAAACAAGTGACGCAGGTTCAGGGCCAGGACTACAGCCACATGACCAACGATCTGGTTACGCATATCAATAAGGGTGACTTCCCCAAGTGGGACTTGTATGTGCAGGTCCTCAAGCCTGAAGACTTGAAAACCTTTGATTTCGACCCGCTGGATGCCACCAAGATCTGGCCTAACGTGGCTGAGCGAAAAGTCGGGCAAATGGTCCTGAACCGCAACCCGGCCAATGTCTTCCAGGAAACCGAGCAGGTCGCCATGGCCCCGGCCAACCTGGTGCCAGGTATCGAGCCTTCCGAAGACCGTCTGTTGCAGGGCCGGGTGTTCTCCTATGCCGATACGCAGATGTACCGCCTGGGTGCCAATGCCATGCAATTGCCGATCAACGCCCCCCGGGTCGCGGTAAACAATGGCAACCAGGACGGCGCGATGAACCTTGGCCACACCACGTCGGGGGTGAACTACCAGCCAAGCCGCTTGATGCCGCGTGAAGAGCCGCAAGCTGCGCGCTACAGCGAAATGCCATTGGCGGGTACTACCCAGCAAGCGAAGATTCAGCGTGAGCAGAACTTCAAGCAGGCCGGTGATCTTTACCGTTCATTCAGCCAGAAAGAGCGTCAGGATTTGATTGAAAGCTTCGGTGGTTCGCTGGTAACTACAGACGATGAAAGCAAGCACATCATCCTGTCGTTCCTTTACAAGGCCGACCCTGAGTACGGCACTGGCGTAGCCAAAGTGGCCAAGGGCGATCTGAGTCGGGTCAAGGCGCTGGCTGCCAAGCTGGCGGATTAACCCGCAGCCCTCACCCCGATCCTCTCCCTTTTGGAGGGTCGGGGTGAGGGCTTTTGATTCAGGAGAGAAGCATGCGAACGTTTATTTCCCTGGCCTTGCTGTTTTTCAGCGGCCTGAGCCTGGCCGATGGGGCCTACACCCGGGGCCAGCTTCAGGATTACTTTTTTGATGCCGCCCGTCGTGGCGATGTATCAATGCTCGATACCTTTATCGAGTCCGGCTACACCCTCGATATTCAAGACAGCAAAGGCTATACCGCGCTGATTCTGGCTGCCTATAACGGCCAGCCCAAGGCGGTGGAGCATTTGCTCAAGGCAGGCGCCAATGCCTGCGTGCAGGACAAACGCGGTAACACGGCCCTGATGGGGGCGATTTTCAAGGGTGAACTCAATATTGCCCACCGCCTGATGGCAGCCGACTGCAACCCTGATCAGCGCAATGGTGCAGGGCAGACGGCGGCCATGTATGCAGGCCTGTTTCAGCGGGTCGAGTTGCTCAAGGATTTATCCCGCAAAGGGGCTGACCTGAATGCCGTAGATGCATCGGGCAACAGTGCCGCTCGGCTGGCCAATGGCGAAATCCGCATGCCCGTAGCGCGCTGACCAAAGCCTAGTGGGCTATCATCGCGGTTTTTCCGTGGAGTTCAGATGGCCAAGCCCAAGCGCATTTACGGCTGCACCGAGTGCGGCGCAACTTTCCCCAAGTGGGCCGGGCAGTGCGGCGAGTGCGGCGTCTGGAACACCCTGGTGGAAACCATCGTTGAAAGCGGGGCTGCGGCGCCGCCCAGCGGCCGTACCGGCTGGACCGGACAACAGGCCCAGCTCAAGACCCTGGCCGAAGTCAGCATCGAGGAACTGCCGCGCTTCTCCACCGCTTCTGGCGAGCTGGATCGGGTGCTTGGCGGCGGTCTGGTGGATGGCTCGGTGGTGTTGATTGGTGGCGATCCGGGGATCGGCAAATCCACCATCCTGCTGCAAACCTTGTGTCAGATGGCTACACGCATGCCTGCGTTGTACGTCACCGGCGAGGAGTCCCAGCAGCAAGTGGCCATGCGCGCCCGGCGCCTGGGGCTGCCGCAGGATCAGCTCAAGGTGATGACCGAAACCTGCATTGAAAGCATCATCGCCACTGCCAAGCTGGAAAAGCCCAAGGTCATGGTCATCGACTCGATTCAGACCATCTTTACCGAGCAACTGCAATCAGCACCGGGCGGCGTGTCGCAAGTGCGTGAAAGTGCGGCCTTGCTGGTGCGTTATGCCAAGTCCAGCGGCACGGCGATTTTCCTGGTGGGCCATGTGACCAAAGAAGGCGCATTGGCCGGGCCGCGGGTGCTGGAGCATATGGTGGATACCGTACTGTATTTCGAGGGTGAATCCGACGGGCGGCTGCGCTTGCTGCGGGCAGTGAAAAACCGTTTTGGCGCGGTCAACGAGCTGGGCGTATTCGGTATGACCGACAAAGGCCTGAAGGAAGTTTCCAACCCTTCCGCAATTTTCCTTACCCGCGCCCAGGAAGAAGTCCCTGGCAGTGTGGTGATGGCCACCTGGGAAGGGACTCGCCCGATGCTGGTGGAGGTGCAGGCGCTGGTGGACGACAGCCATATGTCCAACCCGCGGCGGGTGACCCTGGGCCTGGACCAGAATCGTCTGGCCATGTTATTGGCCGTATTGCATCGACACGGCGGTATTCCTACTCACGATCAGGATGTTTTCCTGAACGTGGTGGGCGGGGTCAAGGTGCTGGAAACCGCATCGGACCTGGCGCTGATGGCCGCCGTGATGTCCAGCCTGCGTAATCGTCCGTTGCCCCATGATCTGCTGGTGTTCGGTGAAGTCGGCCTGTCGGGTGAGGTGCGCCCTGTGCCAAGCGGCCAGGAGCGGCTCAAGGAAGCGGCCAAGCACGGTTTCAAGCGCGCCATCGTGCCCAAGGGCAATGCGCCCAAGGAGTCGCCGCCGGGGCTGAAAGTCATTGGCGTTACCCGTCTGGAACAGGCGTTGGATGCGTTGTTCGAATAAGCGTTCAAAGGTGTAAAAAAATCTGCAAGGGTTGGGCGCGGTATCGGGCTGACAGCCTGGGACAGACAGCGGCGTTGCACGGAAAAAATGTGCAGCACCGCCTGCCAAAAAACCGCAAAAGAAGGCTCTAGACCAATGTTGGGGGCTGGTCTTTAAAGCCAGTAGCGCTAAACTCCGGGTGCAGTCTTTCTTGTCCAACTGGCCGGAATTAAAAAAATGAATAATAAAAATAGCCTGCTCCGCCACATCCCGTGGCTGGTGCTGGCAATTGTAGGAGCCTGCGCCCTTGGCGTAGTGGCATTGCGCCGGGGCGAGGCGATCAACGCCTTGTGGATTGTTGTGGCAGCTGTTGCCATTTATCTGGTTGCTTACCGTTATTACAGCCTGTTTATCGCCACCAAGGTGATGCAACTGGACTCCAGCCGCGCAACACCTGCGGTGCTCAACAACGACGGTCTGGACTATGTGCCGACCAACAAACACATTCTCTTTGGTCACCACTTTGCCGCCATTGCTGGCGCTGGCCCTCTGGTCGGGCCGGTATTGGCCGCGCAAATGGGTTACCTGCCGGGCACACTCTGGCTGATCGCCGGCGTGGTACTGGCCGGTGCGGTGCAGGACTTCATGGTCCTGTTCATGTCCACCCGCCGCAACGGTCGCTCCCTGGGCGATATGGTGCGCGAGGAAATGGGCAAGATCCCGGGCACCATCGCGCTGTTTGGCTGCTTCCTGATCATGATCATCATCCTCGCGGTGCTGGCGCTGATCGTGGTCAAGGCCCTGGCCGAGAGCCCGTGGGGCATGTTCACGGTGATGGCGACCATCCCGATCGCGATGTTCATGGGCATTTACATGCGCTACATCCGCCCGGGCCGCATCGGTGAAATCTCCATCGTCGGTGTGCTGCTGCTACTTGGCTCCATCTGGCTGGGGGGCCAGATTGCGGCGAGCCCCGAGTGGGCGCCGGTGTTCACCTTTACCGGTACGCAAATCACCTGGATGCTCATCGGCTACGGCTTTGTTGCGGCGGTTCTGCCGGTATGGCTGGTACTGGCACCTCGTGACTATCTGTCGACCTTCCTCAAGATCGGCACTATCGTTGCGCTGGCCATCGGCATCCTGGTCACCATGCCCGAGCTGAAAATGCCCGCGCTGACCCAGTTCACCGACGGCACCGGCCCGGTCTGGAAAGGCGGCCTGTTCCCGTTCCTGTTCATCACCATTGCCTGCGGTGCGGTATCGGGCTTCCATGCGCTGATTTCTTCGGGTACTACGCCAAAACTGCTGGATAACGAAAGCAACGCCCGTTATATCGGTTACGGCGGTATGCTGATGGAGTCCTTCGTGGCCATTATGGCGATGGTTGCTGCTTCGGTGATCGAGCCGGGTGTGTACTTCGCCATGAACAGCCCGGCAGCGATTGTCGGCGGTGACGTGGTTACCGTTGCGCAAAACATCACCAACTGGGGCTTTGCCATTACCCCGGATGCGTTGACCGCGCTGGCCAAGGACATCGGTGAAACCACCGTCCTGGCACGTGCCGGCGGTGCACCGACCCTGGCGGTGGGTATCGCGCAGATCCTGCACAACGTGTTGCCGGGTGAAAACACTATGGCGTTCTGGTATCACTTCGCCATTTTGTTTGAAGCCCTGTTTATCCTGACCGCAGTTGACGCCGGTACCCGTGCCGGTCGCTTTATGCTTCAAGACTTGCTGGGCAGCTTTGTGCCTGCACTCAAACGTACCGAGTCCTGGGGCGCCAACTTGCTGGCCACCGGCCTGTGTGTGGCGATGTGGGGCTACCTGCTGTATCAGGGCGTGATCGATCCACTGGGCGGCATCAACACCCTGTGGCCGCTGTTCGGTATCTCCAATCAGATGCTGGCGGGTATCGCGCTGATGCTGGCAACCGTTGTGCTGATCAAAATGAAGCGCCAGCGCTACATTTGGGTGACCATGCTGCCAGCCGTCTGGCTGCTGATCTGCACCACCGTGGCAGGCTTTATCAAGCTGTTCGACGCCAACCCGGCAGTGGGCTTCCTGTCCCTGGCCAACAAATACAGCACTGCGCTGGAAGCCGGCCAGGTGATTGCCCCGGCGAAAAACATCGACCAGATGCAACATGTGATCATCAACGCCTACACCAACGCCGGTCTGACCGTGCTGTTTCTGTTCGTGGTGTTCAGCATTCTGTTCTTTGCGATCAAAGTGGGTGTCGCTGCATGGGGCAGCAAAGAACGTACGGATAAAGAGTCGCCGTACCAAGCCATGCCAGATGCTTGATAGAGGGTTGCAACCATGTTCAATGACCTGAGTCGCCTCGGTAAATACCTCGGTCAGGCCGCACGCCTGATGGTCGGCATGCCCGACTACGACAACTACGTCGAGCATATGCAAACCAAGCACCCGGACAAGCCGGTGATGAGCTACGAGGCGTTCTTTCGTGAACGCCAGGAAGCGCGTTACGGCGGCAAGGGCGGGCCCAAGTGTTGTTAACCCGTCAGGGCTGAGCTGTATCTGACTGTGGGAGCGGGCTTGCTCGCGATAAGAGCGGCGCGGTGTGTCAGTGACACCGTGTCGCCTGAATCGCGAGCAAGGCCGCTCCCACATTTGTTTTTGCGTTATGTTTAAGGAGGCACTGCATGACCTCTCCAATCCCCGTCACCATTCTCAGCGGCTTCTTGGGGGCCGGTAAAACCACCTTGTTGCGTTATTTGCTCAAGGCAGAACACGGCCTGAAAATCGCCGTGATCGAAAACGAATTCAGCGATGCCGGGATCGACACCCAACTGTTGGGGGACGAGCCGGTGCAAGTCATGACCCTGGCCAATGGCTGTGTGTGCTGCACCATCCACACCGACCTGACCAAGGCGCTGTTCCTGCTGCTTGAGCGTCTGGACAATGGCGAAATTGCCTTCGACCGCCTGGTGATCGAGTGCACCGGCCTGGCCGACCCGGCACCGGTGGCGCAAACCTTTTTTATCGATGAAGAGCTGCGCGAGCGTTATCTGCTGGACGGCATTATTACCCTGGTGGATGCAGCCCACGCCGATGTGCATTTGAGTCAGACCATTGCCCAGGCGCAGATCGGTTTTGCTGACCGCTTACTGGTGAGCAAGCGCGATCTGGTGGATGACGCCACCTTTGATGCCTTGAGCGAGCGTTTGACCCGTATCAACCGCCGGGCGCCGATCCGCGTGGTTGAGCACGGCAAGATAGATCTGGCCGAATTACTGGACGTGCGCGGGTTTAACCTCAACGCAGACTTGGGGGGTGGCCTGAGCTTGCGCCCGGTACAGCCTGCGGCTTCTATCGACCGTATCTCCAGTCTGGTGCTACGCACCGATAAGCCGCTGGATATCGACAGCCTTAGCGCCTTCATGAACGAGCTGCTGGAAGAGCACGGCAAGCAATTGCTGCGCTACAAAGGCGTGCTGAGCATTGCCGGTGAAGATCGCAGGCTGGTGTTTCAGGGGGTGCTCAAGTTGTATGGCTTTGATTGGGACACCGAGTGGGCCGAAGGTGAAGCCCGTGAAAGTGTGATGGTGTTTATTGCCGATGATTTGCCAGAGGCCAAGATTCGCGAGGGTTTTGCCCGGCTTGGGGTTTGAGTGATAGCTGACCCTCTCCCTCCGGGAGAGGGTCAGGGGCTTTTGATTTTTTTGTCTTACTGCAATAACAGGTATTTCGCACAACTTCACGGTTGTAAAATCAATAGGGCACATTTCTTTCAATAATATTTAAAAGAAATACCATTTTTTTATGTTCGGCTGTTTCACCAAGATAGTAATGAGGTGAACCTTTGGCTTTTCTTACGCCGATATACTTGTTGTTATGGGTTTTAAGTGTGATGAGGGTATGGGCTTCACTCAAGTTCCTCTCTGTCACTGTTCGGTTGTTTTGATCGAGTAGTGTGAAGGCAAGTGGATGCTTTAGTGTCGGACTTCTCGCATAGAGTATATCCATATGGTTCATGGCCAGCCGGTGCCGGTCATACTGGCCAGGGTGTTTGATATGTATTTCATAGCCCTTGGCGGTATGCCGGAAATAAAGCTTGAGCGTAGCCTTGATCCCGCCTGTGGCGTGGGCTTGAATGCCCATGGCTGCGGAGTCGTCCCTCAACTGGGGTTTGCCGGAGAAGACACCGCCACTGCCCAGCAAGTCAGTTACTATGACCGATTGGCCATGAAGAGCCCCTAAAAGATGAAGGTTATGGTTCGGTATATGCAAGGTGGCGATAAAGGAGTGTTGCGAATCGTTAGTCATTGTCTGAACTCTGCAGTTGATAAGAATGCATAAATTCAGACTAGGCTGTTATTGTTCGGGGGGAGCGGCCAAGTGTTTCAAAATAACAGATGCAATAAAAAGCCCGGCTTGAAAGCCGGGCTTTTTATTCAGCTATTTGCGATCAGTTGCCGTATACCGGCAGCTTGGCGCAGATGGCTTTGACTTTCTCGCGAACGGCGTCGATAACGGCTTCGTTGTTGATATCTGCCAGGATGTCGCAGATCCAGCCAGCCAGCTCACGGCACTCTTCAACTTTGAAGCCGCGAGTGGTGACAGCTGGAGTACCGAAACGCAGACCCGAAGTGACGAACGGGGAGCGTGGATCGTTTGGTACGGAGTTTTTGTTTACGGTGATAAAGGCTTTGCCCAGAGCCGCGTCGGCGTCTTTACCGGAGATTTCCTGCTTGATCAGCGACAGCAGGAACAGGTGGTTTTCAGTACCGCCCGAAACCACGTCAAAACCGCGTTCGATAAATACCGAAGCCATGGCCTGAGCGTTTTTTACCACTTGTTGCTGGTAAGCCTTGAACTCTGGTTGCAGAGCTTCTTTGAAGCACACGGCCTTGGCCGCGATAACGTGCTCCAGCGGGCCGCCTTGCGAACCCGGGAAAACAGCCGAGTTCAGCTTTTTCTCGATGTCGGCGTTGGCCTTGGCCAGGATCAGGCCACCACGTGGACCGCGCAGGGTCTTGTGGGTAGTGGTGGTCACTACGTCAGCGAATGGAACCGGGTTCGGGTAAACGCCAGCAGCCACCAGACCGGCTACGTGTGCCATGTCCACGAACAGGTAGGCGCCAACCTTGTCCGCGATAGCGCGGAAACGTGGGAAGTCCAGAACCTGCGAGTAGGCAGAGAAGCCAGCCACGATCATTTTTGGCTTGTGCTCAACGGCCAGACGCTCAACTTCGTCGTAGTCGATCAGGCCATTGGCGTCGATGCCGTACTGGATGGCGTTGTACAGCTTGCCCGAAGACGAAACGCTGGCACCGTGGGTCAGGTGACCGCCGTGAGCCAGGCTCATGCCCAGGATGGTGTCGCCAGCCGACAGCAGGGCCAGGTAAACGGCGCTGTTGGCCTGGGAACCGGCGTGCGGTTGAACGTTGGCGTAATCGGCGCCGAACAGTTCTTTTGCACGGTCGATAGCCAGTTGCTCTACCACGTCTACGTATTCGCAGCCGCCGTAGTAGCGCTTGCCAGGGTAGCCTTCGGCGTATTTGTTGGTCAGAACCGAGCCTTGAGCTTCCATCACCGCTGGGCTGGTGTAGTTTTCCGAAGCGATCAGCTCAATATGTTCTTCCTGGCGCTGAGCTTCTTGCTCCATGGCGGCAAAAAGGTCGGCGTCGAACTTGGCAAGTGTCAAATCACGGCTGAACATGGCGGTCCTCAAGGATCGGGGGCAGAAAAGGAGGGCATTCTAACTCAATGGGTTTTATCTGGCATATGAATGCGATTCACGGTGAGCAACTATGAGCTTCAAGCTTGTAGATCCGCGCTTGCCGCTTGCAGTTGCTCCACCAATTGGCCCGCCGGCATCGGTCGCCCGAACAGATAGCCTTGCACTTCGTCGCAACCGTGTTCACGCAAGAAATCCAGCTGCTCGTGCGTCTCTACACCTTCGGCGATTACCGCAAGGTTCAGGCTGTGGGCCATGGCGATAATGGCCCTGGCGATTTGCGCGTCCTGCTCGCCGGAGGGCAGGCCGTCGACAAAGGTACGGTCGATTTTCAGTACGTCGATGGGGAATTGCTTGAGGTAGTTGAGCGACGAATAACCGGTGCCAAAGTCGTCTACGGCAATGCTCAGGCCGAGGTTTTTCAGGCTGGCCAGGATATGCAGCGCTTCGCTGACCTCGCGCATGAGGATGCTTTCGGTCAGCTCAAGCTCCAGGCAGGCCGGGGACAGGCCGGTTTCCTTGAGGATATTGGCAATGCGCGTACCCAACTGGCCGTCGGAGAACTGGCGCGCTGATATGTTGACCGAGACTTTGGGCACGCGAACCTTGGCCTGATGCCAGAGCTTGAGCTGGCGACAGGCCTCGGCCAGCACCCAGTCGCCGACTTCGACCACCAGTCCCAGTTCTTCGAGTACCGGGATAAAGTCGCCGGGTGGCACCAGCCCGCGCCTTGAGTGATTCCAGCGCAACAGTGCCTCAACGCCGGTCAGACGTTTGCCGTCGCCGCTGAACTGCGGCTGGTAATAAAGAATGAATTCCTGCTGCTCCAGGGCATGACGCAGGTCGCTTTCCAGTTCAAGGCGCTCAAGAGCGCTGGCGTTCATGTCTGCCTGGTAGAACTGGAAGTTGTTTTTGCCGCGCTCCTTGGCGTGATACATCGCGGTATCGGCGTTTTTCATCAACTGGCTGAGTTCGTTGCCGTCTTGCGGGCTCAAGGCAATACCAATACTGGCGGTTACAAAGAACTCGCGGCTTTCGAGTACAAAGGGCTTTACCAGACTGGCGAGGATCTGTTCGGCCACATTGATAGCGCGGTTCAAGGCCTTCTGACGGGTGGTGCGAGGCTGCAGAAGCAGGGTGAACTCGTCACCGCCCATGCGCGCCACAGTATCGTCGTCACCCACACAGGCAAGCAGGCGGATGGCCATGTCCTTGAGCATGCGGTCGCCGGCTGCGTGGCCCAGGGAGTCGTTGATCGGTTTGAAGCGGTCGAGGTCAAGAAACATCAGCACCACCCACGACTTGTTGCGCTCGGCCTGTTGCAGCGCGGTGTGCAGACGGTCCTGGAACAGGGTGCGATTGGGCAGGTGAGTCAGGGCGTCGTAGTAGGCCAGGCGGTGGATTCGCTGTTCGCTGGCCTTGCGCTCGCTGATATCACTGAAGAAGCACACATAGCTGGCCAGATCGCCTTCATCATCGAGCACTGCCGTGATGCCGACCCAGGCCGGGTAGTGTTCACCGTTCAGGCGCTTGAGCCAGACTTCACCCTCCCATGTGCCGTGCAAATGCAGTTGCTTGAGCACATAGGCGAGGTGTGCGCGTTGTTGGTCATCGACAGTGAGCATGCTTGGTAGCTGGTCGAGGACTTGTGCGACGGCGTAACCGCTGACCCGGCTGAAAGCCTCGTTGGCTTGCACGATATAGCCTGCAGGGTCGGTAATAAGGATGGCCGAGGTGGAGTGTTCAAAAACCGTGGCGGCCATGCGCAGGTCTTTTTCGGCACGGCGTTGCTGGCTCATGTCGCGACCAACACCCAGAATGCCTTCAAAACCGTCGTCTTCATCCCATACCAGCACCAGGCGCAGTTCGATGGGCACCTTGTGCCCGTCAGCGCGCAGGCAGTCGAACAGAAACAGCTGGGTTTGCACCTGAGCACGCAAAGCCGACAGTTGCTGGGGCTTGTGCAGTGCGCCACGGATACGCTCGATCAGGTTGTAGATACCCTCCAGCTGTTGCGGCGTGGCAATAATAGACTGCCAGCCATTGTCGAATACCCATTGTGCGTCATAGCCCAGTACAGTCTGTATGGAGGGGCTGAGGTAGTTCATGCGCAGCGAGCTGTCAGTGGAGAAAATCACGTCGCTGATGCTTTCGGCCAGCATCCGGTAGCGTTGCTCGCTGTCGCGCAATGACTCGCTGGCTTCGATCTGGTCGGTGATGTCCTTGGCCACCCCTACAATTCGCGAGACTTGATCACCGGTATGACGGGCAAAGGCTTGCTCACGGATGTCAAAGCGCCGCCAGGTGCCCTGCTGATGGCGAAACCGCAGTTGGCATTGCATCAGTTGCTTGTAGCCGTTTTCCTGCTGCTCTTTGCGCAACTGGTGATAGCGCTCGGCGTCTTCAGGGTGCAACAGCAACTCCCAGAAGTAAGCGCCCATTTCCTGCAGTTCAACAGCGCTATAGCCCAGGGTCTGGCCAAGGTGATGGTTGCTGAAAATGATCCGCTGGCTGATTACATTTTGTACATATAGATGGTCGGGAACGGTTCGCACCACATCGGACCAGAAGCTTTCGCGCTCTTGCAGGGACAGTTCGATCAACTTGCGGCTGGTGATATCACTGATGCTCAAAATGACTGCATGGTAGTCCTGCTGATCCACAGGCAGACGCAGCACCAGCCATAAGTGCTGGTCGCGACCGCTGGCATCGGTCAGTTTTATTTCCAGCTCAAGCTGTTGCTGCTGGTCGAGCACGGCCTCGACGACCTGATAGCCAATGGCTGAACTGCTCAGCGGGCAGCCGTTGATCAGCTTGTGCCAGGCACCTTCTCCTGAATCGACCTCCAGTAGCTGCATGGCTACCTGGTTGACTTCGGTGATGCGCAGTTGCTCGAATAACTGGCGACGATGTTCCGGATGATCGCTGAGCCAATGCTTGAGGGCATCAGTGTCATGGAGTTTTTCGCGCTCAAGAAACCCTGGCAGGCTGGACAGGTCGAGCACGCAGAGGGCGACCCCGGTGCCTTCAAAAATATCGTGGTAACGCCGGCGGCCTTCATGCAACTGGCGCTGGCGGCGGCGCATGTTCAACAGCGCCATAATGGGCAGCAACGAAAACACCAAGCCGAGCAGGCATTTGCCGATCAGTCCGGGCAGTAGCTGCTCGATTGCCTGGCGGTCATTGAACAGCCCGCGCAGTTGCCAGTCGCTGTGGCTGATAGCTGCCAGCAGTACGGTGTCGTCTTCATCGCGCTGGCTCAGGGCCGAGGGGGGCGAGACGTTTTTATCCGCGCGGCTGAGTACCTTGCGGGTCTGGCTGTTTTCCACCAGCCACTGCGGCCGGTTGCTGCTGTTGGCGTTCTGATGCGTGAGGTTTTGCAGCAGGTCCGGGCTCATGCGCAGCAGCCAGTAGCCATCGATGGCGCCGCTGGGCTGGCGCAGCAACAGGTAGATGATGCTGGCATCACTGTTGTTGCTGAAGTAGTAACCTTCAGTGCGGTTGCGCGACGGGCTGCGTTTGACCCAGTCGGCCAGATACGCAGCGTCGGGGCTGGTCCCGGTACTGTCGAGCAACACTTCGCCGGCCGGACTGAGCAGGGCCAGGCTTTGCAGGGATGGCAAGGACTGGCCCAGTTGCTTGACCAGCGCCTGTTGCTGGCGCTGGTTTCTTGGCGACTTGTCTACGGGCAGCAGATTGAGTGCGGTTTCGGCCCGCAAGGCCATGCTCAGGCCAATATGGTCGGCCAGGTCGGCGCTGTAGTTGATGCTGGTCTGGCGCTCTTGCTGCAGGGTTTCCTGAAACTGCTCGACCAACAGCCAGAACAGCATCGCCAGCAGCAGTAAAACCAGGGTCGCCAATGCACTTTTCAACGTTCCGCGCACAGGTGTCCCGAGTAATTGGCTGGACGCTTTGACACGAGTGGGCGGGGTGACATTGGGCAACTTGTGATCCTGCGATTTGGCGGCAATGGCGCGAGGCCCCCTAAAGGCGCCAAGCATGCCTTGGGTTGTGGCAAAGTGCCAGTCCTCTGGTCTGCGCTGGTTTGCCCTGCATCACGCATTCAGGTAGATTCTGGGGTCTACATTTGTGCTTTTTCTGCGAGCAGGCATTGATCTCGATCAGTCCCTGACTTTCTGCTATGGCCTGATCCGGGCATTGCTCGCGCCTTATTCACCCGTCACTGACCCTAGGTTATCCATGGCTCAATGCGTGGATCTACCCTATTAGATTTTAGTCATGTTTTACGATCTGAAGCCGAGCCCTGACGGTTACTAGTTCTCCGGCCGACCCAGCATTTTTTCGCTCTCAGTCCTGCATCAGGGCAAAGATTTTAGTTAGGTTTTGATGATTTTGAGCCAATTTCAACTCCAAAACTTAACTTTTCTAAGCGTGCCTCCTTGTCAGGTATCACGATGCAGATATAGACGCTGGGAACATGATGCTGTATCGGAGGAAATGCAGAACCTGCTGAGCAAATCACCGGAGATAATGCAAGTCCGAAAGCGGACGGTTGAGCATCCCTTCGGGACGCTAAAGCAATGGATGGGTGTGACGCGCTTCCTGACCCGAAGGCTGGCCGGAGTGAGCGCAGAGTTGAGCTTGAATGTGCTCGCCTATAATTTGAAACGGGTTATGAAAATCATCGGCGTTAATGGTTTGATGAAGGCGCTGTCGGCGCAAAAAAAAGGCTGACTTTGGCCCATCCGAGAGGCTGTAAAGCAGCGTTGACCTGTTCCAGGTCGCTACCCAGACCCGAAGCATTTACTGTGCGATCACTCAGCCAACGAACGTCAATGCTTCAAGACGATAGGGCCCATGAGCGTTTTTACACACTCTGGGCCGTTTTCGGCCTGTGGCGAGAGGCAAAAACCGGCCAAAAGGAGGCGGCCGGCATCGGAGCTGCTCCTAGGCTCTGTACGTAAAGTATTGTCGCAAGCACCGCATAGCGCAGGCCAATGAGACCATCGCCGCAAAACTTGTTGCGAGCTTGTCGAAGCGCGTCACGATGCGACGGTTCTCCTTCAGCCAGCCAAACATGCGTTCGATGATGTTGCGCTGCCGATATTTGGGGCGATCAAAAAGTCGAGGCAATCCTGGCTTGGTTTTGCGCTTCATGCTTCGCAACGGAATGACTGGCTGCATGCGATAACGATCACAATACTGGCGCAGCGCTTCAGCGTCGTAACCCTTGTCAGCCAGCAACCAGCGGCAACGCTTGCGTGGGCGACCGCGCAG